>JAFGIW010000156.1 GCA_016929415.1 Chitinispirillaceae bacterium
ATGCGAAAAGCGCAGGAATACCCGGGGAGGTATTTCGAGCATTTTCGCAGTGGCGTATTTACCGGCATCTGCAGCAGCAGCGCAAAGGAGTCTGCAAAGCAGCGTTTTAATCGCTCAATTTAGGTTTAAGTATGTTCTTTTTGTGCCGTGACATCATATGCGCGATGAAAGGGAAGGAGGGTTTGCATGAAACAAAATTTCGCTTCTTTAATTACCCTGGCGGCGGCGTTCATGATGTGTAATAAGTCTCCCACGAGCCCCGACGACAGCGGCACCTCGCCCCTGACGCTCATCACCACCGATTCATCGTCCGTTGCTGCGATCGTCCGCATACCGGATAAAGCTGTTTATGTGAAAGGGGACAGCGTCCTGCTCATAGCCACGCCTTTCTCCGTTGGGCGTGGCTTCCGGTGATGGATATAACTATCAGCCGGGAGTTACCGTCACCATAACAGCCGAACCGGATGAAAGTTACCGCTTCGCGGCGTGGGGCGGCGATTTTTCAAGCTCCGATTCAAACGATACATCGATTTTGGCGACTATGAACTCTGATCGTACGGTGAGCGCGACCTTCAATAAGTTGCCTGTCGGTATGGCGTGGACAAGCAAGACTTCGGGGACCAGAAGCAAGCTGCTTGCCGTCATTTGGACCGGATCGTCTTCGGGCGCAGCCGGAACCGGACAGCTCGTGGCCGTGGGAAATTCGGGAAGTATTCTGACATCGCCGTAAGGGGAAACAGGGAATTTCATGTGGAAATCCGTTCAAATGCCAAACGATATCCTGAAAATTCCCGCCTGAACCGAAAAAAAAAGAAAATATCTATCAGTAAGACCGATGCGGAGGGCACCGTCGCCTATGCGGTAACGGTTTCGGGTGGGGGAACAAGCGACATCGCGCCGGTGTCTCACGACATCGTTCTCGACCGGCCCTTTGTCTACTTCATTACTTACCGACGGGTCGAGCGTCGGGTACTTGAAGTAGTAGTAAGGTGAATACGCGTTACGGAATTCCCGCGGCAGGGAAAACGACAACGAGTCGCTTTTACCTTCCTCCCCCCTCAATGCGCCCCCTTCCCCGTCACCACCACGAATATCGTGCGCATGATGATTTTTACATCCAGCACAAGCGACATGTTCTCGAAATAATAAAGGTCGTAGAGTACCTTTTGCTTGACGTCTTCGATCGAGGCGTCGTATTTATGCTTAACCTGCGCCCAGCCGGTGACGCCCGGTTTCATCTTGATGCGGCGGACGTACCACGGGATCTCTTTTTTAAGCTGCTCCACGAAGAAGGGACGCTCCGGCCGGGGGCCCACGAGGCTCATCTCGCCCTTGAGCACATTGATGAATTGCGGAATTTCGTCGAGACGGGTTTTCCGGATGAACCTGCCGACCGGTGTAATCCGCGGATCGTTTTCTGTCGCCCATTGCGGGCCCGCCCGTTTCTCGGCATCGGCGTACATCGAGCGGAACTTCAACATGGTAAAATTCTTCCCGTTACGGCCGACGCGGACCTGTTTATAAATTGCCGGCCCCGGCGACGTCGACCGGATGACGATCGCCAGAACGATCCAAGCCGGGGCGCCGCACAACAGTATCGCCGACGAAACGGTGATATCCATCAACCGCTTTATCTGAGCCTGCCAGGCGGGCATATGGTCCTGCAGGAGCACCATCAGGGGAACGCCGAAAATCTGATGCGTCTTGAAGTGACCTGTGATGACATCCATCAGCGACGGCACCATATAAATGTTCACCCGTATGTCGCCGGAATATTCAAGAATTTTCTGGATTTCATTTGGGGAGGCACTGACATGGGTGATGATCAGGCCGCTGATCCGTTCTTTGCGGACCACAAGGGGAATATCGGAGTAGGTCCCCAGCACCGTATAGTCGCCGCACATGGTCCCCTTTTTCCGACCATCGTCATCGATGTATCCCGCCACACGGTATCCGAGCTTCGGGAAGCGGTTGATATCGAGGACGAGCTGCGTTCCCGAAGCATTCGCTCCCACGATCAGCATTTTTGATATGGCGATGCCCCGTGTAAAGAGCATGGTAAGGAGCGTATGCATGGTAAACCGGTTGACCGTAGCAAAAAAAAGCATGCAGGAGCCGTAGGTGAGCAGGATTGGAATTTTTGTACGGGTAAAAAGGAGGCGGGGATCGCCCTGCCGGGCGAACTCGATGACCTGCGGGGCGCCGGTCACCAGAAAGAGCAGGAAGATTCCGATGAGGACGGTGCGCGCCACCACGAAAAGTTCATCGAGGCGCGACTCCTTGTACCAGTCGCGGTAGAGCCCGGTAAGAAAAAACAGGATGATCCATAATGAGGAAACGATCAGTGACGGAACCAGATGGCTGGCCAGATCGAGGGCCGGATTATACGCCTCGGGAAAAAGGTTCGACTTGTAGCGGAGCCAGAAGGCCATAAAATAGGCGATATTGATCGCCAGAACGTCAAACAGAAAAGTCAGACATTTTTCGATAAAGCGGGCTGCCATATGTTACCACGACCGCTTGATGAACCGGTCGAACAGTTCCGGTCCGTTGATCGGCGGGGAGCCCTGGGCCGAGACTTCACAGTATGAAGCGTAGTTACCTGCGGCGATCCCAGGCCCGCACAGGGCGAAAGGTATCGCTTCGTCACTGTGCGTCCTGATCGCAAGGGGAGTCGCATGGTCGGGAGTAACGAGAATACGCAGATCGCCACGCTCCTCCTGATACCGGAGCATCTCCCCGACAATATGTGCATCGAACTCTTCGATCGCCTGGATTTTCTTTTCAAGCACGCCTTCATGCCCGGTCTCGTCGGGCGCCTCGATATGCACATAAACCATGTCCTGCTCTTCGAGCGCTTCGCGGGCGGCGGCGACTTTACCGGCGTAATTGGTCCCGAGATACCCGGTGGCCCCGTCAACCAGGCGCACCTGCAGACCAGCCAGAATGCCGAGACCCCGCACGAGGTCCACGGCCGAAATGACCGAGCCGGTGATGCCGTACCGCTGTGCCATTGACGGCAGCGAAACGGCGCGCCCCTGCCCCCAGAGCCAGATGTCGGTGGCGGTTTTTTTGCCCTCGTCACGCCGCCGTTTATTTACTTCTAAAACAGACAGCACCTCGTGTGCCTTCTGCATCAGGCGGAGCAGGTCTCCGGCGGCCTCACCTTGGGGTAGATAGGAGTGTATCGGTTTTCCGCTGATATCGTGCGGCGGGGTTGTTACAAGCCCCTCGGGAAAGGCGGCGATGACGGTCAGGTGCCGGTAACTGACTCCCGGGAAAAACCGAACCGTTTCGGTTGAACAGTGTTTCTGCAGCTCTTTGACGATAAGGTGCGCCTCGGCGGTCGTGATGTGACCGGCGGAATAATCGACCATCGTCTCATTTTCAATAGTGACAAGATTGCAGCGGAATGCCGTATCATTCGCGGCAAGCGCCACCCCCATGCTGGCGGCCTCGATTGGTGCCCGGCCGCTGTAATACGTCATCGGGTCGTAACCGAGGAGTGAAAGGTTGGCGACATCACTCCCCGGCGGCATCCCCTGAGGGACCGTAGCCACCAACCCGATGGTCCCCTTTTTTGCAACCCGGTCCATATTCGGGGTACGGGCGTATTCGAGCGGGGTGCGGTTCTCCAGTGCCGCAACGGGCCAGTCGGCCATGCCGTCGCCGATAAGCAGTGCATATTTCATACTTTTACCTTTGAAAAAAGGTTATCGAAGCGTTGTTATGAGTTCAAGAACCGTTTCACGCATCCGACCAGTATCGATGACACGGTCATGGAGCACCGGACGATCGCGAAGTCCCTGCAGTGCATGGTGGACCGGACTGCCCGAGAGTGATGCAAGCCGCCTGATGCAGTCGAATTCATTGGTGACGACGCCACCCTGCAACGCGCCGAGCACTGCGCAACTGAATTTATACGGACTTGCCGTGGCCGCGATGATCGTTTTACGGTCCCTGCCGGTAAATGATTCGCTCAAGGCGACCCCGACGGCCGTGTGGGTATCGAGAACACAGCCACGGGTGCGGTAGATGCGATCGATGGTTGCGCAGACCTGCTTCTCATCGATCCATCCCGACAGGATCACCTCATCGATCGCACGGCGGGTCGCCGTATCGACGGAAAACGAACCGGTGTGTGCGAGCGCATCGTACCAGGCGCCGACCTGCCCGCTGTCGCCGCCGGTCATCGCATACAGAAACCGCTCCAGGTTCGATGAAATGAGAATATCCATCGACGGCGAATTGGTCCGGTAGAATTCCCTTGTGCGGTTATAGACGCCGGTGGAGAAGAAATCGGACAGAACGCGGTTTTTGTTCGACGCACAGATCAGCTTGTCGACGGGGAGCCCCATGCATCTGGCGTAGTACCCCGCAAGGATGTTGCCGAAATTTCCGGTGGGCACGCAGAAATCGACCGGCTCACCCGCCGCGATCCTGCCGCGCCGCACCACGTCGGCGTAGGCGGTGAAATAGTAGACGATCTGCGGACAGAGCCTGCCCCAGTTGATGGAGTTGGCGGACGAAAATTCGATTCCTTTTTCGCGCAATTGCGCCCTCAGCAGCGGATCGGCAAAGAGTTCCTTTACTCCGGTTTGACAATCATCGAAGTTCCCCCGCACCGCGACCACCGCGGTGTTGCGGCCGTCGGTGGTCGCCATCTGCAGTTTCTGGATTTCGCTCACCCCTTCGTGCGGATAGAACACGATGATGGAAATGTCGGGTGCGTTCTTGAACCCTTCGAGCGCGGCCTTTCCGGTGTCCCCCGAGGTGGCCACCAGAATGACGGTATGCAGGGTATTTCCGGTTTTCTTTTTCGCAAAAGAGAGCAGGTGGGGCATGATCTGCAGCGCGATGTCCTTGAAGGCCGCGGTGGGTCCGTGCCAGAGCTCCATGATGGTCCGCTTTTCATCAAGGTCGACCATGTCAACCACCGAAGCCGTATCGAAGTTCAAGGGAGTATAGGCATGATCAATGCACTGTGCAAGCTCGCCGTCGGTAAAATCGGTGAGCAGCGGCTCGAAAACCGATCGGGCGACTTGTTGATAGGAGGTGATGTCTCTATATGCCTCGGCGGGAAGATGCGGGAGTGATTGCGGCACAAACAGCCCCCCCTGCGGCACCATACCGAAACCTATTGTCTGCGATGCGGTTACCGGAGGATAATTTCCCCGGGTGCTGACGTACATCATAAATAAACCGCTTCTTTCCTGCTCACGGCTCTTCACTCCTCAATGCGGATCAACCGGGTGCTCTGCCTGATCACATCCATTTTTTCGATCTTCGCAAGCGCACGGCGTACACCATTTTCTTTCGCCCAGTGCGTTAAAATAATAACCGGTACGCTGTCATCGGCATATCCCTCTCTCTGCATTACCGACGCGATGGATATTCCCTCCTCGCCTAAAAAGGCGGCGATCGACCCAAGCACGCCGGGCCTGTCGGTTACGGTAAACCGCAGATAATACCGTGAGGTTATTTTTTCGATCGGCTGCACGGGGACGACATGGCCGGTGCTGTAATAATCCATGGGAATGCGGATCGGTATGCCGCTCGCAATGTTCCGTGCGACGTCGAGGATATCGCTTACCACCGCCGATCCGGTGGGCATCTCCCCGGCCCCTCTTCCGTAAAGAAGAATGCGGCCGACGGCGTCTCCTTCGAGCAGAACGGCGTTGAAGACATCCGCTACCGAGGCGAGAATATGGTGCGACGGCAGCATGGCGGGGTGGACGCGGACATCGATCGTTCCGGTCCCCGGTTTTCTGTTGATGACTCCAAGCAGTTTGATGACATAGCCGAGCTCCCGTGCGAATGCAATATCCTCTCCGCCGATGGCCGTAATACCTTCAATAGAAATGGCATTGAAAGGCACATAGCCGCCGCTGATGAGCGACGCCAGAATCGCCGCCTTGTGCCCCGAATCGCCGCCGCCGACATCGAGTGTCGGGTCCGCCTCGGCATAGCCGTTTTTCTGCGCTTCGGCCAGCACGAGTGCAAAAGGCAACCCCTCCGCGGTCATCCTTGTGAGAATGTAATTGCAGGTGCCGTTGATGATGGTCTTGACCGACACGATTTCGTTGCCCGCCAGCGCCTCGCGGATCGTCTTGATTACCGGCATACCTCCGCCGACTGACGCCTCGAAATAGAGCGACACGCCGTATTTCGAGGCGCATTCAAAAAGCTCCGGGCCGTGCTCGGCGATAAGCGCCTTGTTTGCCGTGATGACATGCTTTCCGCGGGAGAGCGCGTCGAGCACCGCCTTTTTCGCGAACGTCGCTCCCCCGACAAGCTCGACGACGATGTGAATCGACGGATCATTCAGAATATCTTCCGCGTTTGCCGTACACACCGCATCCCCCACCGGCAGCGCAGCGAACCGCGAGGTCGCCTTGTCGGCGATACGTGCCAGCCGCACCCCCACGTCGCCGGTACCGAGGGTATTACGGCGTGTGTGTAAAATTTTCACGACACCGCCGCCGACCGTGCCGGCGCCGATAAGGCCGATTGCCACTTCTTTCATAGATGCCTCACCTCTTATTCCGGATACGACACTCTCCGCCCGCGCCTCGGCCCCCGGCCACATTTTTTAACGATAATCACGTGTTCCGTGTTTGATGAGAACCGCCGGGAGCGGCCGGAATGCTTACGGCTCATCAAAGTTTCGTTCGAAAAGTCCGGCAATGGCCTCCACTGCATCCGTTTCATCAACACCCGAAGCGCGGATGGTCACCGTGGAGCCGCGGGTCGCGGCAAGCATCATGACGCTCATGATGCTCTTTGCGTCGGCCACGGCCCCGTTTTTCACCACAACAATATTCGATTTGAATTTCTGTGCGGTCTGGACGATCATCGATGACGGACGGGCATGGATCCCAAGTTCGTTGGCTACCGTTACTTGACGTTCAATCATACATGTTAGTTTCGTTTTTTCCCGAACCCGAATTTTATACGCAGTTTCAGGGCATCTTCCTGCACCGACCTGACAAGCGTATCGAGATCAGCGACGGTTGTTCTCAGATCACTGTACAGCTCTTTGTCATGCAGTATTTTCCCGATCGAACTTTCCCGGTCCTGAAGCTGATCGAGAATCGTCTGCACCGATCGAGTCAACGTATCGACAGTGCCGGCGATAATAACCGCGCGTGACGTAAGCGCCTCGCCGTCGGCAACCATCGAATCGATTCCGGGGCTGTTGCGCTGCAGGAGTTGCTTTACCTCTTCGGAAAGTGTCTGCAGGTTGCCGATGCTCCGGTCGATGGCGGAGCGGTTATCCCCGAGGAGGTCCTGCACGGCAAGCGATATGGTATCGAGTCGTTCCACAATCGCCTTGAACGAAGAGATGAAGGATGAATCGCCGACCGTCTGCTCCACGATCGCAGCCAGATTTCCTGCAAGTGTTTGCACCTCTCCGAGAACCGTTCCGAGCATGCCCATCGCTTCAGCAATTCCGGTATCGAAACTCCCCCGCAAAAAGGTGGTATCTCTATTTTTTACCGGTTTTACTGCAGTTCCCCGCTCCGAGTACTGCAGCCCGACCCCACGTTCACCCATCAGTCCGATGTTCTGAATCATTATCCTGCAGGAATCGGTCAGGTGAATGCTTTTCTCAAGCTCAAGAACAACCGCAACATCCTTTCCCCGTAAAAAAATCTGTTTCACCATTCCCTTTGAAACACCATTCACCATTACGGGATCACCCACCTGTAATGTGCCGACATTGGGAAAGAGAACGGCATAATTGACCATTTTTCTTGAAATGGAAACCTCTTTGAGCCATAAAACACCGGAAATCAAGATAAGGATTGCAGCAAGAATGGATGCACCGACAATAAGGTCTATATCCGTTTTTTTCACAGCACACCCTTTCTGCACAGGAGCTTAATCAATGGCCGCGCACCGCGTTGATTTTAAATCTTCCGCTTACAGATCCGCTGCAACAACAGGCCTATTCAGCAGGTTTTGGCTTATGATTCTTTATCTTTGCGTTTAATTTTTTTAACTGACGTTCGGCTTTTACCAATGCGTCATCGAATGCTTTCCCGATATTTTCAGCCTTGGCAACGGCAACGACCTGACGCCCGAGTGTGCTCATGGTAATTTCCGCGACCTTTTCAACATGTTCACTATCAAGTATGACATGGCAGGAGGTGATTTTATCGAAAAATCTCCCGACTTTCCTCAATTCTTCGGTAATGGTGTCCTGAAGCGACGGGGAAGCCTTATTGTGCCGTGAGGTTATTCGGATCTCCATAATCAAACGCTCCTTTTCCTGATGATATTCATATTGTTTGAAAATAGTTTAAATAATCATTCAATAGTATCATAGATTTCAGCCATTGAACACTTCAAAAATAGTACCTGTACTTATAAGAGTACAGGAAAGAATAACAATGATCGGTTTTACGCCAATAACTCTTCCATTATTTTCGAAGCATGGTACGAACTTCTTACAAACGGACCGGCGACGACCTTTGGAATGCCGGTTTTTTCACCATATGCCGCGAACACTTTGAACTGTTGGGGTGAGATAAAAGCCTTGACCGGAGTTTGATGCGGTGAGGGCTGCAGATACTGTCCGATGGTTACCACCCTGCAGCCGCAGGTTTTCAGATCGTCGAGGACGCTGAAAACCTCTTCCGGTGATTCACCCAGACCGACCATGAGACCGGATTTTGTCGCCAACCCAAATCGGGAGGCTCTTTGCAGCACTAAAAGCGAACGGTGATAATCCGCCTGCGGTCGAATCGTCCTATACAGTGACGGTACGGTTTCAACGTTATGGTTGAGTATATCGGGCCTGCTCCTTAACACTGTTGCCAGTGCATCGGGATCTCCTTTCAGATCGGGGATAAGAAGCTCTATGGTTACCCCTGCCGCGTTCCTGCGAAAAGCTGCGACCATCTCAGCAAAAAAGGAGGCGCCGCCATCGCAAAGATCGTCGCGAGTCACCGAGGTGATCACCACGTGGTGCAGCTTCATCGCACGGACAGCCTCCACCACACGGTTGATCTCATCCTTGGAGAGGGGCATCGGACTGCCCTTCATCACACTGCAGAAGGAGCAATTACGGGTACACACGGGCCCCATGACAAGAAAAGTAGCGGTTCCCTGCGCATAACACTCACTGCGGTTCGGGCACTTGGCTTCAGAGCAAACCGTACGCAGCCCAAACGCGGCAAGGAGCCGCCGGACCTGTCCCTGTTTTCCCCCGAATGCCATTGAGCGCTTGAGCCAGGAGGGTTTTCTGGGTGAGGGAACGATCGTGTTCTCCGCCTCATTGTTGAAAGCAGTAAGATCAGTTACCATGGTTGCCCAAACAATTTTATCACTCGACACCCCATTCAGCATTAAACAGTGGTTTATACAGGGCTAGGCTAATTGCCCGAAAAATAACTTCTTAAAGCCATTTTCTGCAACCTTGCCACCTCCATTTCAGGTCGATCAAAAGGCAGGGAAAGCAATTCGCCTTGACAAAACCCCCTTTTTTCCCTATATTATGATATAACTTCGGGGGAGCAGTGTTGAGCAAACGTGCTGGTTAAATGCTGGTGGTTGTTCACCTATCCCTGCCGAAAGCAGAAACGGTTTTCACCTAATATACTGGTAGATAGTAAATTATCGATACAACGAAACAGTATTCCGGAAAAGAGACTGGTATGCCTAATCCAAAACTATTCATGATCATCAGCTTCTGTTTTCTGTCGGTCGGCGCGCAGACTATTTATAATGTCGATACAACCAATCAGACCTACAATTTCACTACCCATGATTTTGATGGAACAGTTGGAGGTTTGCCTGGTGTTGCATTCCGTTTTACCGCCCCGTCTGCTGGGGGCTTTGCCATTATTGTGGAAGATGTCGAAAGCACCAGCAAATACATTTTGGATTACGGCACAGATCAGACATTCAATACATATGGCACGGTTATTGGCGGCGCCACCGGTACAATGACAATGGCCTTTACCGCATCGTCAGCGGGTGAAATCCACTATTTTTCCGTTTATACTGGTACCTCTTCATACTATACCAACAATTTCAAAATACGATATAAGACTGCTTTGACCCTGACAATCAATAATGACGGCCACGGCACGACAACACCCTCGGGTGCAACGGCGGTCGCTTCCAGTATCGGCCAGACGATTTCAGCATCACCGGTTTCCGGATACCGGTTCAGCCACTGGAGTGTCACAAGCGGGAGTGCAACCTTTGCCGATTCGACATTATACTCCACTACTGTAACCATTACCAGTAATGCCACCATCAGGGCGAATTTCAAAACAGGAACCGTTTACCAGATAACCAATTCCAATCAGACGTACAACTTTACTACTCATTATTACACCGGAGCCTCTCCCGGAACATTACCCGGCGTCGCCTTCCGTTTTACCGCTCCTTCGGCGGGGAGTTATGCCATTATTGTGGGAGATGTCGATTCTACCTATAAATACCTCTATGATTATGGAAGCGATGCGTCATTCGGTTCC
>JAFGIW010000157.1 GCA_016929415.1 Chitinispirillaceae bacterium
CCAGTAGGTGCCCGGAGTAAGCGTTTTAGTCTGGTACGAGTTTACATAGGTAGTGGTTTGCGGTACCCCGGTGAAATCGATGTTGCTGCTCGACAATGTTGAAGGCAGCACATCCGCGGGGAAAGTGTAGTATTGCATTATCGAAGGACAGGTAGCACCACTCTGCAGCGTAACCGTTGATGCAGACTTTATAAAGTCAGAGCAATTCGAATAGTTTCGAAGCAGTACCGGCCCTCTGCTTTCGATGCTTTTTACTTTCCCCTGAACGCCGACAGTTACCCCGAGACCGGTTCCCGAAGCGGTTGCGCACTTGCCCGAGCCGCAGATAAGTTCGGTACGGTCGGCCAGGTCAACTTGATTGAAGCCGTATACCGCATACCCTGAAATTGTACCGGGAATAATGACCGGTTCGCACCCTGAGGAAACGCCGTTTGCGGTAACGGAAGAGCTGTCAAGATGCCATGTAAGTGCAGAGCCGTCGAAATTGACCGTAAAGACATCGGAATGAGTTCCCGGTTCGAAAAACGTAGGGCGAACAAGAACATCGAGCGCCGAGCCATGGTACATGAAATAGTTCCTGCTTCCATGCTGCAGAACGACGGTTTCGCTGTTGGTACTTGTGTACCCGAAATGAGCGGTATAGGTGCCGTCGCAGTTGTTCACGACACTGTCGAGGCGGGGAATAACGGGAACCCATGGAACCGTAACCCTGTCGACAATGTCAAATATAAAAGTGCCGGGCCCGGTGGTTCCGAACTGCTGGAAGATGGTACCGATGATCGCGTCCTGGGGACCGAAATTGACGGTATAAATAGTGGTATAAGTAATATTGTCAAGACTGTACGATGCGATAACCTGTCCCGTTTCGTCACGTATGATGCTGAGGTAGAGGTTCGCAGGAGTGCCGATATCGTATATATAAAGAGTGTCTCGGTTTCCGCCCTGCACACTTCTGAAAGAGAAAATAATCTTATCTTCATCCGTATAGGACAATGTCGCGGCGACATCGTTAGCAGCGGTACTGTTTCTGATCTCGACACCGGCCGCATAACTACCAGTTGAAGAGATGCTTTTAACCTTGATGGTATGCGAACAATAACCGACGATGGGAACGTAAGAGATACCGGTGCCGCAATCGACAGTTGAAGGGCAATTGTCGGGGTTAGGGTTTTCATTCACCTGAGTACCTTCATCGCCAGTATATTCAGTTTTCGGATCAGTAACGTTTTGTTGCCCATCAGCCCAAACCTCCTCGAACCCCTCCCCCCGTTCCACGTTAATCACGTAACCCGTATCATGCTCCGTCGTCACGTTCCCCGCCTTGTCTCGTGCGATATACTCCACGGTATACTTGCCGGTAGGCAGGGCGGGAAACAGCATCTTGCGGTGAATGGCGGCCGTGTACCATGGGGTACGCGGTTCGATATAGCAGGTGGTGGGGTCCAGTTGCCCGTCGGAACCGATGAAATTGGTATCGTTATTGAGAAACAGGGTGTTGTTCCACATGTCCCGGTAAACCGGGATGGAGTTGACCGTGAGAAAACCGGTATCCAGAATGACGGAGATATTGAATATATTAAACTTTTGATGAAAACGCACTTCCAGTTCGAATGTCTCCGAGTCGAAGCGGTCGCCGAACGTACCCGACAGGCTTGCCGGCCCGGGACGGTAACTCATGGAAAATTTTTCGGTGTTTCTGCGGAGGTAGGGCTGGTGGCTGTTGTCCGGGTCGCCCCAGTTTTTGAGAATGGTCAACGACGGCGGCGTGCGATCGACGATGAAATAGGCGGGGTCGGTGGTTACTTCATCGGCGGTTCCGGTCACGCCTGCCTTGTCGAGGCCGGTGATGACCGCGCAATAAAGCCCGTCGGGCGGGGGATTGATACTGTCGAACGGATTACCCTGGTTGTTTTCGAACGGCCACTGGTAGGTTATTTCTCCGTAATAAAGAGGAAACTTCTGGGGCGAATCGCTTGCGTAACCGCGATCGACGGAGTACAGCAACTGGTCCGCAGCGGGATTGAATTGATAACCGGCTACCTTGTAAATCCTGATTTCGAGTTTCTTTGGAACCGTGAACCGGTGCTGCATGTTGTCGGAAAGGGTAAAGCTCAGCAGTACCGGTTTCGTCACGAGTTTTCCCGAGTCGTTGAACTGTGGAGAATAGTATTCGATGGCAGCCATTTCCGAAATATCGTTAGTAACGTCGACCTCGCCGTCGAAATCGTTGTCGATGCCGTCGCAGTCGGCGGGACGGAATTCGGCATAGTTGGATCGGTAATTATTGCATGCGTCGATCGCCGAATCGCATGCTCCGGAACTCAGGCCCAGTCCGCCGCATACGGATGCACTGTCGCATGAGGCAGGCAGGGAGTCGTTGGCTATGCCGCACGAATCGTTGACGTCGACAATGCCGTCGTGGTTGTAATCCCCTTTTAGCGGCGGAGAAAAAACGTTCAGCGTCACCTTTTCATTGTCGATGAAGAATACGATATAGTCATTAAGCTCCATACCGGAAGTAGTGTCGAAAAACCGGAAGTGCATGTCCTGTTTTTCCGCGACGTCGCCGCCAACATTTCTAAGGATTGACGGATCGAGCTTGAATCGCAGGAGGGTGTGGCCGGGCATGGAGGGATTTTCTACCGCGCAGAAATCGCCTGTTCCGAGCAGATTGCAGTCGGCGGATTCGGTGAAACGAAGCTCGTTGGGAGGATCGCAGGAATCGACTTCACCCTGTACGATCCAGATGCCGTCGGAGGCGGGATACCGTGTGACGGGATCCCTTATGCCGATATAGACGTATTTCGCTTCACTTCCAGAGATATTCCAGCGCATGGGGCTGGAAATGAATTCTTCGATTTTAGCATAACCGGCGGAGTCGGCCTCGAACAGACTCAACTCCCTGCCGCAAATTACCGTTGCTGCGGCGCACAAAGGATCCATGCTTACCGGGCATGTCGCGTCCGCTTTTTGCGCGGTTATGGTAACGGTGTTGCGGCCCGGCTGGATTTTACATGAAAGGTCCGGCGTAAAGAACCAGCTTCCGCCCGGCCAGTCGTTTTCGGTTATGCGGCGGTCGTGGTCGCGGTCCACGTACCTGCTCGCCCATTTGCCGTAATGCTGATAAAAAACCATGGGGAATTTCGCGCCGTTGACCGACACGGTGCATGCAAGCTGGTTCATGAAATAATTCTTGATATAACCGACCATTCTGACGGCATT
Organism: Chitinispirillaceae bacterium; assembly: GCA_016929415.1. GTDB lineage: Bacteria > Fibrobacterota > Chitinivibrionia > Chitinivibrionales > Chitinispirillaceae > JAFGNB01. The sequence goes on from JAFGIW010000157.1 coordinate 3,223, forward strand.
ACCGGTGGTCGCATTGGTTCTAATGAATCCGAAATCGTCGATCTTCGGCCACTCAACCGCGGGATTCCCGGAGTCCTTCATGCCTTTGAAAGAAACGACAGGGTGCATTTTGAGATATCCATAATCGCTCAATGCCGCCTCATCAACCGCTTCGACGGGCTCGAACGACTCGGTGGAGTCTTCGTCAACCACGCCGACATGATTCGCTCCGATGGCATGGGTGAATTTTATTTCGGGATTCCTGTTGAGCCTTCTTATTAAATCGTCTTTAACGGTTTTCGGCATTGAGGAGTGAAAAGGATCGCCCATGGTGTGGTATTTTGTAGTGACTTTGAACCGCTGCTGGTCCATGTCTGAATAAATGTTGTCCATACGCTGGCTGTTTTTATGGACGATCAGATCGGAGTTGAACGCCCATGCGCTCAGTATGGCGCAGTCTGCCGTAAGGGCGGCCCAGCCGTGGAGCTTGCACGGGTTGCATGCGAATGGAAACGGAATGAAGCATCGGGCGACTTGAAAAGCGTGGAAACCGTGGGAAACGGCGCCTATCGCCGCGAATAAGATCCCAAGATCCTCCGTGATGCCGACATAGTTAACATAGGGTATTTTCCCGCCCGGCTTCTGTGAAAAGTGTATGCAGTTCGACTGGTTTGAATAAGAAGGGGAAACGCCGTCTCCCTTCATGGAGGCGAGGAAATCGCTTCCGGGATTCATGTCGTCAGAGATAGGTACGCCCGTTCTGACGTATTTGTCCTGGATATATGTTTCGTTTAAAAATTTTTCTATTGAAGGCAGGAACATATGATAGACCGCGGTCGCGACGGGATCGCATACATCGACCGCGAAAACGGTTTTGAACACCGTCGGCAGGGCTTCCATTATGAGATGTACGGCGAGCCACTGCCATTTGGAGTACTTGACATCGAAACCGACGTCGGAAGAGGAAAGGGGTGAGCCGTCGAACGGCGCATCGACGGTTTGAATCAGGTTGACGTGATCGCGTAAAAGTACGCCCAGACCCGTGATTATTCCCGGAGAAGAATACAATTTCATGTAACCGTTGTCGCCGTCATTATAGTAAATTGAATCGTTTTTCAACGCATTGGTGACGATGATGCCGGCATTGCTGTGGGCGATTATATTGATTTTCGCCGTGGGATCGTGCAGCCACTTCCAGTCACCGTAGTATTCGTTAAGCAGTTGTACGATGCGCATACGGATGATCTGCGTCTGGCCGCCGTAGGGGCTGTTATTGATGGTTAAGTGAGGATAATATGTTGAGAAAATCGGATTTTTAAGAGTGTAACAGGGGCCCCAGTATATCGAAGAACATATTGAAGTATCATAACCGGCCGGAGGACATACTTCCTTGGCATCGGCGCTTCCGTCATCGGATTCGAAGGAGTAACTTGAACTGTAATGTTCGACATAGGTATGGTTTGAATCGGTATAGCTGCTATCCTCCTCGTAAGGAAAGTACCTCTCATGATCGAGATTATTGAAATGGCCGGCGTTTGCCTTATAATCCAGGAATGGAGTTCTTCCGGGTGCGCCGAAGATGTTTTCGGCGAGATGCTCCGCAATTTTTGAATTATCGGAATCGGTGGAATAACTTTTGATTTTCGTGGAAACGTAAAGTACGTCCCTGTCAGCGGGATCGTCCCCCTTTGCGGTAAAGACACCCCACGTATGAGGAGTGGCATTGTATCCGTGAACCAGTAAAACGGGATAGGGACGGTAATAGAAATCGTCCATGGGAACCGGGTAATCCCAGCAGGGGCCGGAGCCGGAGCATGAATTGGTTGCCGCTGAGGCGGTTGCGGTTACTGAATAGGTTGTTAGATGCCAGGTAATTTCTGAGCCGTAAAAAGTTACATCGAAACAGCCGGGGTGAGAACCGGGACTAAAATTTTCGTAAGAATAACTTGTGGAAACCCTGTTGCCGCTGCGGTCGGTAAAATAGTTCCAGTGGTTATTCGGATAAACAACAGGGGAAGGCATGGTCTGAAGGACGCCGGTATTGTTTTCATAACCGAAATGTGCCGTATAACTTCCGTCGCAATTGTTGGTAACGCCCTGGAGCGTCGGCTTAACCGCATGGCAATTGTCGTACACGGCGACATTGCCGTCGAGATGGAATATGGCCCTGAACGGTTTATAACGGGAAAAGGGAAAAATACTGTCGACAGTATCTGGAGTGAATGTATAGTCGGGAGTTACGGGCAACTTCCACAAATCAGATTTATCTAAAATGCGGGAACCGTCCGCGTCCTCAATTGTAATATAAAAACAATTACTTTCTCTGTAATAAATACGGACATCGAAAGCATTCGGGTTTTGAAAACCGAAATTTATGCGATCCATTCCTCCGGGGATACTTGGGTCGGCGCATTCGACTATTGTAATGGTAGGTACCAGGCTGTCTCTTCCGTAGACCAGTTGCATTACGAACATAACCAGCATTGCGAACAACCTTCTTTTCATAAGACCCTCCTCGTAAAAGATGGTGTAATGATTTGTTGCATGGTTAAAAAATCCGGAAAAACGAGCTTTTCTTTTTACCCTTTTTATAGTCGAACAAATGGACCCGTGAAAACCCGAAGTTCCCCATGACGGTATTCACCTCATCGAGCACCGGGGAACCTTCGAAAAGCGTGTACCGGTAACCGATCCGGAACATTCCCGCCACGGGTGAAGGGAATTCCATGCGTTTGATGACGAACGCCTTCGGGTCGATGTAAAAAGTAAATGGAAACGTCTGTTTGCCGTTTTCTATATCCATTTTGACGACCACCGCGGTGCTGTCTTCGCGGACGATGTCGAAATCGCCTTTTTTCAGGTATGACAGGAGGTCCGGCGACGACATTGAAGATGAACCGGACCGGCCTGACGGAACGCCCGCGCTGGAAGCGACGGAGCGGGTGACGTCGCCGTTGGCCGCTTTTGTCCAGGTGGTGTCGCCGCAGGTGCTGACCGACATTTTCGATACGAGGAAATCGACCCTGCTTCTGTTCGGCGGAGAAAAGTAGAACATGCCCGAATCGGCGGTCGATTTGTTCTGAAAGGAAGTTTTAGAAGAGAAACGCGCCGAAAAGCCGAATTTAGGCGGATTGGCGCGTTTTCCCGCCTGATTGATCAGTTCCTCTTTGGTTACTGCGTTCGTGGAAACAGGCCAGAGCAGAAGAAATAAAAAGAGCGGAAAACGGATCGTCGCGGCGCGAACGCCTGTCATTGATTCCCCCTTTGATGGAAAATCCGGTTCAACGTTTCGGTGAGGTATTCGGGAAGAGCGCCGAAGTGGCGGAATGAGGAAATTACGCGGCGCGCCGCGGGACGGAGCCGGAAAATGCCCTCCCCCCGTTTACATTTAATAATCCGGGCGGGACGGAAGCGGTTGGAAGAGTGTTGCGCGGTGCGTGATGAAGCGGCATGGGTGGCCTCTGCGTCTGGTGGTGTTATACGTATTCCAAAAGGGAATTACGTACGGTAGTAAGATAATTCCGGTTTCCGTAGAAAAGCAAACTGTTTTTTTTCCCGCTTCCCGCGGGCGGCAGGTCACTTGACCTTCAGCAGGAGCGCCGCCGTTTTTCCTTCCCCGCGAAGGGTAGTATAACGGTCTATCGCTTCGCGGGAAGGGTAGAAGTGGGGTTCGAACCGGCGGTCGCGGCACCGTTGCACAAGTTCAGGTTTGAATTTGATTTCAACACTGTCGTCGAACCCGGTCCCGATCAGCAGAGGGAGAAGGCCGCTGTCTTTATTGTAGTAGCCGGAAAAATGGTTTTCAAACCAGTAGGTGATGTTTGATTGGAGCCCGAGGTCGGACTCAAGATGAAGGCCGCCGGCCGGGTCGATATAACAATCGAAGAGAATTACGGGAATTTTATTGTAGACCACGAATCCTTTACGGGTAATACCAAAACGTCCGGAAGGGCTGGTAAACCAGTAGACAGCGCCGGCGATGACAAACAGCATCAGCACTTTATGCTTGAACAGCCATGACATGCATCAGAGTATACGGTTATGACGTACGGGAGTCATCTATAAAAGGAGAGAGCTGCGCCCGCGAAGAGGGGTTCTGGAACAGTTTGCGCAGCGACCGGTCGCGGATGAGTCTGACCCGTTCACGGGTCAGTTTCAACTCCTTGCCTATCTCCTCAAGGGTGAACTGGCGGGAAAAGTTCAGTCCATAATACATCCGTAGAATGCGTTCTTCCCTGCTGGTGATATTCTGCAGGACGCCGTCAAGCACGGAACCCAGTTCACGCCGTTCGCTCTCTCCGTCCTGATCGGGGTCTTCCCCTAAAATATCCTGAAGTGTCGTGGAACTGTTCTCGTCCTGATTGTTGGTCACCAGTGGTGCATCAAGAGAGATTCCACGAACCTTTTCCATGATTTCGACGATCTCCGTTTCGTGATCGCAGAACGGATGCATTATAATGGTCTTCTCAAAATTTCCGAGATTGCGGTCGAGTGCCTGTTTGAATTTGTTGATGAGAGCGATCTTATTCGGCGGAATGCGCACCGTTCCGGCCTGTTCGAAGAGCGCTTTCTGTATCGATTGCCTGATCCACCAGACCGCATAGGAGATAAACTTGACATTCATCCCCATATCAAATCGTTTTGCCGCTTTCAGAAGACCGACATTGCCCTCGTTGATCAGCTCAAGGTAGCTCAAACCCCGGCCGCGATAACGGCGGGCAACACTCACGACGAAACGGAGATTTGCAGTGATAAGTTCGTTTATCGCACCTTCTTCACTCTGCTGAACACGAAAAACAAGTTCACGTTCCTGCGGTTCGGTAAGAACTCGATACCGGTTTATGTCCCGGAAATAAAGTGTTTCAGCTTTTGTTGACATAGTAATGATAATTTAACCGTTTTAATTACGATGTATAACAAATTATTGTCTTGAAATTACATTAATAATAAGCCCTCTCGCCAGTAGAAAGTGAACAATGTAGTATTATCAGCTCTCCGACCTTTTAAATAGCGGATATAACATTTTTGGTCGGTAGAAGATAATCGTTTTACTATAAAGTATACCATCATACAACATTTACGACAATAGATCAAACCAACAGGTTACGGGATGCTTGACCGATAACCACAATACCTGATTCACTGACAAAGAAACGCTTCCTGTCCTTTTCCAGATCGAATCCGATACGCTCATCCGGATCGATCTTGATTCCACGATCGATAATGGCCCGTTGAATATGTGCCTTTGCACCGACCTCCACATCAGGAAAAAGGATCGAATCCTCAACCTGTGCCAGACTGTGCACGCGGACACCGCGGGAGAGTATCGATCTGATCACAAGGCCGCCGCTTATAATGCATCCGCCCGATACGATGGAATCGAGTGCCTCACCTTTCCGTTGTTCTTCTCCCGCGCCGTCGAAAACGAATTTTGCCGGCGGCGACTGCCCCGGAGCGGTACGGATCGGCCAGAATTCGTTGTAAAGGTTAATTTCGGGAAGGACATCACGAAGGGTCATGTTGGCCGCATAATAGGCATCAAGCGTCCCGACATCCTGCCAGTACATGCTCTGCTCCGGCAGTTCACCGGGGATGCTGTTATGGGAAAAATCGTAGACGTAAATAGGATAGTCGGGATAGATTTTCGGGATCACATCCTTTCCGAAATCGTGCGATGAGGCGGTAACCGATGCATCGTTGAAAAGCTCGCGTACCAGGAACTTTTTGTTGAAAATGTAATTTCCCATCGAGACGAGCGCCATTTCGGGGTTGCCGGGCATCGGGCGGGGGTGCTTCGGTTTCTCCTCGAAACCGATCATGCGGCCGCTGTGGTCTATTTCGATGATGCCGAACCCTGAGGCCGCGGCAAGGGGCCGGGGAATCGCGACGATGGTGGCCACCGCGCCTACCTGACGGTGGAAATCAAGCATCTGCGAGATGTCCATTTTGTAAATGTGGTCGGCGCCGAACACCGCGATATAATCGGGGTTCTCATCCTCGATGAGATTGATATTCTGAAAAACCGCGTCGGCGGTGCCTTGATACCATTTTTTCCCGGTCCTCATCTGCGCCGGAACCGGATCGATGAACTGTCCGAGCATGCGGCTGAGGTTCCAGCCGGCGGTAAGGTGTTTGATCAGGGAGTCGGATTTGAACTGGGTGAGAACTTTTATTTTAAAAATGCCGGAATTGATGAAATTGTTAAGGACAAAATCGATGATGCGGTATTTACCGCCGAAATAAACTGCGGGTTTGGCCCGTTCCTGTGTCAAGGTATAGAGGCGCGAACCCTCGCCTCCCGCCATGACCATGCCTAATACATTGGGGTAGCCGGCACTGTGTTGAAAATGCATAGGGTGACTCTTATCCGGTTGAAGTACGAAAAGAAATCGATTGCCTGATCGATGGGGTGCCGCGGGAGTCGAACACCGTCGTCCGGTATCTGAAAACGGACATCGGAGAACGTTGATATAAAAAAGACGGTAGTACGGAGAGAGTTTCCAAACAGTACAAAAAGGAGAGGAAGAACATCAAAGTACAACTGCCGCCTGCCATCCGCATCCGGTCGGGTGAATAAATCAAGATAGTATTTTATAAATATACTTTATTCTCCAATAATCGTCAAAGAGGGCGTTGAAGGTGCCATTTGACATACGAATGCGCGGGAATGAATTTTTTAGGCCGGGGGGGCTTTCGAGGAGGCGGTGGGCCCCCGGTCCGCCCTGACCCTTTCAAAGGAACGGAATCTCATGAAACATGTCATTTCCATTACGGCGCTGCTGTTATGGAGTTGTATCTGCAACACGAATTCGCACGGCGATAGTCTGTCGACGAAAAAAGACGTAACCGTCATCGTCATTCCGGTTGAGGGGAACGTCAATGCTGCGCTGGCGGCATTTATCTCGCGTGCCATCCGGGAGGGAGGTGAATATCCCGATCGCGTCTATGTCCTTGAAATGGACAGTTTCGGAGGTGAGGTCGATGCGGCGTTTCAGATTGTCGATACCCTGGTCAATGTCCGCAACGCGAAAACCATCGCCTATGTGAAAACCAAGGCAATCAGTGCCGGTGCGCTCATCGCACTTGCATGCGATAAAATGGTCATGCGAAAGAGCACAACCATCGGGGATGTGGCCCCCCTCACCATGTCGAAAGAAGGCCCGAAAATGCTCGGTGAAAAATTCCAGTCGCCGATACGGGCGAAATTCCGGACGCTTGCCAAACGGAACGGCTACCCGCAGACACTCACCGAGGCCATGGTCACCGAAGGGCTGGCGGTGTATAAGGTTGAGCTTCCCGATACGGTGCTCTATCTCGATTCGACCGAGCTTGCCGACCTGTCGGCGGAGCGTAAGAAAAAAATTATCAAAACCACAACAGTTGTAAAAAAGAGCGAGCTTTTAACCATGGATGATTCGGAAGCGCACGATCTCGGGTTTTCGAAAGGGAGCGTTGAATCGTTCGATGAGATGCTTGCACTTACGGGACTTACGGGCGCCACAGTCATCAGAAATCAGAGGAGCTGGTCGGAGATCATGGTCGCGTTTATCGCCACCATTGCGCCGATCCTGATGATGATCGGGTTGGCTGCGCTCTATATCGAGCTTCGGACACCCGGTTTCAGCGTTCCGGGGATTGTAGGAATTGTCTGTCTGGCAATTGTCTTTTTAAGCCAGTATTTGGTCGGGCTGGCTGATTATACGGAACTGCTGCTTCTGGCGATCGGCTTTGTGCTTCTGGCGGTGGAGATATTCGTACTTCCCGGCTTTGGCGTCGTGGGTATCGCGGGGATTCTGGTAATCATGATTGCCATGGTCCTTTCACTCCAGAGTTTTGTTCTTCCCCGGCCTGAATTTCCCTGGGAGAAGCAGGCGCTCATTCGTAACCTGATCTACGCAAGCGGCAGCCTGGTCGGAGCTATTGTAATCATCGTACTGTTTTTCCGATATGCATTCCCCCGGTTGGGCGCTGTTGTAAGCGGACCCTATCTGAATGCCACCCTGAGAGACGCACACGCCGCTTCCGGATCGGAGCAGCAGCTTCATACGGGTGATCGCGGTGTCGTGGTTACCGCACTGCGGCCTTCGGGAAAAGCGCAGATCAACAAGGTCGTGTATGACGTGGTTGCAGAAAGTATGTTTATCGAAAAGGGAGAACCGGTGGTAGTCAGCGAGATTGCAGGGAATCGAATCGTTGTTGTGAAGGAGCCCGCCTGATGGCAGGAGAGCTTGTCTGGCCGATCGTACTGCAACTGCTCGGGGTCGTGGTCGTCATCGCGGAATTCATACTGCCCTCAATGGGGCTTTTGTCCGTTACCGCAGTCGGGCTGTTCGGCTATTCACTGTTTCTTGTCTTTTCGAAGGTCTCCCCCATGGCGGGCACGACCTTCGTGATTATTGACGTCTGCCTGATTCCACTGCTCGTGATCGTGGGAATCAAGGCGCTCGCCGCCTCGCCCGTAACGCTGCGCGCATCGCTCAAGGCCAAAAACGGTGTAAAGTCGCAACCTCCGGAGTGGGCGGCGCTCGTCGGAGCGGCCGGGAGCGCAGTCACCGACCTGCATCCCGCCGGTACCGCGATTATCAATGGCAAACGGTATGACGTGGTGAGCAGGGGCGATTTCATCCCCGGAGGGAGCGCGGTGGCCGTTGTGTCGGTGGAGGGAAACCGGATCGTGGTGACACAGGGGGAGACGGGCGGGGAATAGGCAATAGGGAATAGCAAGGAAGCAAGAAGGGGGGAATGCGGTTTTTTTTCTCTCCCTCCTGACTATTAATTACTGATTAAAACCATCCACTTTTTTTCTGAAAGGAACCGCTCTTATGAACATCAACATCATCCTGCTGCTTGTTCTGGTTGTTGCGGCGCTCATTGTCTTTTTCTTCGTCGGATCGGCCTTATCGCTCTGGATGCAGGCGCTTATTTCGGGGGCGCGGGTCGGGCTGCTCAACATCGTCTTTATGCGCTTCCGTAAAGTTCCATCGAAGTTGATCGTCGAAACGAAGATCATGGCGGTCAAGGCGGGCATTGAAATCGGAAGCGACGAGCTGGAGTCACATTTTCTTGCCGGCGGAAATGTCCTGCGGGTCGTCCAGGCGCTCATCGCCGCCGACAAGGCGAATATCCCCTTACCCTTCAAGCGTGCCGCCGCGATCGATCTGGCGGGCCGCAATGTACTCGAGGCGGTCCAGATGAGCGTCAACCCGAAGGTCATCGAGACACCGCGCGTCGCCGCGATGGCAAAGGACGGCATCCAGTTGACCGCGATCACCCGCGTGACGGTCCGGGCGAACCTCGACCGCCTGGTGGGCGGCGCCGGAGAGGAGACGGTACTCGCGCGGGTGGGCGAGGGTATTGTAACGACGATCGGTTCCGCGATAAGCCATAAACAGGTGCTTGAGAACCCCGACTCAATTTCAAAAAGAGTGCTGGAAAAGGGACTCGACGCGGGGACGGCCTTCGAGATACTCTCCATTGATATCGCGGATGTTGACGTAGGAAAGAATATCGGAGCCGAACTCGAAACCGACCGGGCCGAGGCCGACAAGAAAATCGCGCAGGCGAAGGCCGAGGAGCGCCGCGCCATGGCAATTGCAGTCGAGCAGGAGATGATGGCGCGGGTCCAGGAGATGCGCGCCAAGGTAGTGGAGGCTGAAGCCCAGATTCCCATGGCCATGGCCGATGCGTTTCGCAAAGGCAACCTCGGCATCATGGATTACTACCGTATGAAAAATATCTCCGCCGATACGCAGATGCGCGAGTCTCTCGGCGCAGGCGACGGCCCGGCGGAGCAGAAGGCGAAATAGCGGCAATGCGGATTGTTGTAATACTCATATTTGCGCTGCAGTACCCGCCGCTCGACGCGCATCAGAAAATGTCGGCGCGGAACGATACGTCGGAGGTTCCTTTACGCGCTTCCGTGCATGGTGAAAGGATGCAACAGTATGGACCTGTCTGATTCACTCGATATCCTGATCCCTGTTTTATTCTTTATTATATGGGTGATTGTCGGCATCGCCGCCAAGGGGAAAAGGCGGACGAAAGCCGGCGCCCCTTCCGTAAAGCCCGCCGCGCCCCGGTCGCGGCCGGCAGGCGGCATGGGGGAGTTGAGAAAAACGCTTCAGAAGGTACTCGAGGAGATGCAGGTCTTGCCCGAGCAGCCTGAAATGCAAGCACTACCCGCAGAGCGTGAAATCGCCGAAACCGCAATGAAAGAGACCTCGGCGGCAGTCCCCGAATATGCTCTTACAGCCGGGGAATCGAACGTGAGCCTCGAAACCACCGCGAGGAGAATACCGGTATCGGTCAGCGCCCCGACGGTTGCTCACCCGACAGTCCGGAAGATACCTTTGTCGGAAGTGCGCAGGGGGATCGTCTGGTCGGAGGTAGTGCAGCCGCCGCTTGCACTGAGGGAGTAGGGGGAGGGGAGAGGATGAAGGCGGAAGGATGAGTTGCGACGCGAACGTGTAGGGTATTCATCCTGCTCAAGAACAGGCTTTCTAACCCGAATTATTCATAAACTTTTCTACTGCGGCGCTGGACTGCCCGTCATCTCGGGCCGTCCTCGCTCGTTGCATCCTTGAAATACTGCAAGTATTCCTCCGGTGCGTCTCGCTGCGAGTGGCCCGATATAACGGCCATTGCAGCGCCTCGTGACGAAAACTTATGAATAATTCGGGCTAAATTTCTCCCGTCCTGATGCACGGCCGTACCTTATTACCTGCGGTTACTGATAATATGACAGATTTTCCGCAGTGACGATATCGATGGGCATGTGCACCTCGGCGGCGCAGGGTTCCTTGAGCACGAGGTGCCGGAAGAGGGTAGTGACACCCGCATACCCCTGTTCCCGTGTATTCTGGCTGAGGATGAAATCGATCGCCCCTTCCTCGATGAGCCGTTTGTTTTCCCAGGTGCAGTCGTAGCCGACAATCCACTTTGCGTGTCCTTTTCCATTAAGCACTTTTGCCACCCGGTGCGTTTCCGCATTGGTCACGAAGAAGCCGATGCAATTCCCGGTTATAGAGTCGATCGACCTGATGTTACCGGCAAAGGTCCGGTCGTCGGCCCCGCCATCCACATCGAAGACGTGTAGTTTTATCGACGGCGTGTCGTTGAAAAACGAGGAAAATCCCCTCACCCGCTCATTGATATGAAAATTGTTGCGAAGCATCCGAAGAACGGCGATATCACCACTCCCCTGCACCAGCATCCGCATGAGCTTCGCCCCGCACACGCCGCTCTGGAACGAGTCCTGCCCGATTACCGCGAGCGGCGCGGTACCGGGAATCGTCGAATCCACATACACATAGGGTACCCCGGGGGGGATCGATTTGACGAACGCAAGGCTTGCGTCAAAGAGTACCGGCGCGATGATCAGCCCCCCCATGCGCTGCGAAAGCGCCTCTTTTCCCGCGCTCAAGAACGAGGCTTCGGTGTATTTGTTAAAATAGAAATAGTGCCGGTGGACGTTGAACGAGACGAGTTCCCCCTCCGCCTGGTCGATCCCTTTGCGCATGATGTCCCAGTAGCTGCCGTCCTGTTCGGGAAACGGTATGATCACCCCGAAGTGGTGGGTGGTCTGAAGGGACAGGTTCCGGGCATGTATGTTCGTTTTGTAGCCGGTCGTGCGGATGATGGATTTGATTTTGTTTTCGGTTTCTTTGGATACCCTTCCGCGACCGTGTATCACCCTATCCACGGTACCTATGGAAAGTCCGGCCCGCCGGGCGATTTCTTTGATGGTTATCATCTGTACTTTGCAGCAAAAAAAGGCGGTTGTGTTGTGACTGATCCCGTTAAATAATGATGTCGCGCTTGGAGGAAATTTTCCAGTCCCCATCCTGTACCGGATTACAGGGGGAACGCCACCTGAGTGCAGACATTCAGCATGCATCCCCCTTTAGCGGCATGCATGAACATCCTGCAACTCCTTTCCTCCCATCATTGATCGTATCATCAACAAACACCAACCGCCCGATTGTTTTTCTTGGAAGTATTTATTTTTTAAATTTTTGCGTTAACGTTAACGCAACATTCTATAATATACTTTTTTTTTGTGAGAAAACCATTTTTAATTGAGAAGGCAGGTAGCAGTTGCTACTGCGGAGGGTAGGACGCGCAGGCAGGCGCGGGCGGCAGTGATGGGGGGAGAAGACGCCAGGTCCTCATTTTTACATTTTCAGAGATCAATTGATTAGGTTATACTTCTTCCATCACGTCCCCTTGGTGAGCGGTTTTTCCGGATCGCCTCGTCTATACTGCAGAAATCGATCAAACGACACCACCTCAACAAAGGAGTTGAATATGAAACTGCACCATGTAACGAACGGAATGATGGTTATGGCACTGACCGCATCGGTTCTTTTCTCCGGAGCGGTTGCGACGACGGCCAGTGACCGGGACGGCGGGCAACGGCGTGGTGAACCACGAAACGAGCAACGCGACCAGAAAAATCAACGCAGTCCCTCCTCGCGGCGGGGGAGTCAGGCAAGAACAGTATATCAAAATAAAGCCGTTGTGCATGCACCTTCGCAAAGGATAATCCATGTTCTTCCCGCCGGTTATCGCACCATCCGTACGGGCGATCACTCTTATTACTATTATAAAGGCGTTTTCTACAACCGGAATCCCCATGGGTATGTGATAGTGGGCGCACCGCGGTTTCATCGTCTTCCGCAGCATGCACGGCGTGTCGTGGTCAACAGGATCGTGTACTATGTCTGTGATGACGTCTACTACTGTTCGCGGGGCGGCTATTATGAAATCTGTGAAGTGCCGCATGTCGAACACAGCATCGAGTTTAAGGCGGGTCCGGTTAGAATCGTGCTTACCGACAGCAGGGGTTATTGATCAATAGAGGGCTGAAGCGGAAGTGGAAAACAGCGGGCAGCCATGGTTGAATCGGTTGCGGACTGAGCTGCAAGCCGGATGGGACTCTCATCCGGCTTTTTTATTATACGGGGTATCCCCTCCTCCACCTCTCCAATCCTCCAACCCTCCAACCCCTGCTGTTCCTCTTGCATCATACCCAACCGTATTTTATGTTACTGTATCGGTTTGATTTCTCCCGGCCCATAAATGATATTCCTCATTTCCCTGTCGGTAGTCGGGCGAAGCGCATTCAAACTGAACTCAGTTTTTCAACGATGCCACCTTTTTCTGCGAGGTAATCCATGAGAGCTATCCAGTTTACCGAACCTATGAACGTCGCGATGTTGACCGGTGCCCCCATTCCGGAACCCGCTGAGGGCGAAGTACAGGTAAAGTGTACGTATGTCGGAATGTGCGGCAGCAATATGGGACAGTATACGGGGGAGGGCTTGTGGGGAAAAATGCCCTATCCTGTTCCCATCGGAAATGCCGGCCATGAGAATATCGGTTATATTTCCAAATCGCGTCACCCGCAGTGGAAAGAGGGAGCCCTCGTTCTTGCGCAGCCGGAGGGTTATTACGGGTTCGCCGAGTATATCGTCTGCCGTCCGCCCGCTATCGCGCTTCTGCCCCAGGATGCTCCCGATCCCTGTTCGCTGATCATCGCTCAGCCGCTTGCAACAGTGTTGCGCGCGCTTTCATGCACCCAGGATACCGTGATCAACAAGACCTGCGCGGTCGTCGGCCAGGGATCGATGGGGCTGGTTTTCACCCATACCCTGCGCCTCATGGGCGCACGTAAGGTGATCGCCGTCGATCTCATCGACTGGCGCCTGCAATGGTCAAAACGCTTTCACGCGGACGCCGTCGTCGACGCTTCGAAAGAGGATGTTGTCGCGGCGGTCAAAGAAATCACCGAAGGTCGGATGTGTGATTTCGTCGTTGACGCGGCCGGCAAGGAAAAGTCGCTGCAGAGCGCCGCTTTCTGCATAAAAAAATTCGGGCGGCTGTTGATGTTCGGCATGCCTCATTACGACATGCAGCAGTTTCCCTGGTACCATGTGTTCCGCGCCAATATCCAGATCAATACCTGCGTGGGGCCGGAGTGCGGCGATTATTTCCAGACTGCGGCCGATATGGTTCTTGATGACCGCGCATCGATTCTTACCGGCATCGTAACCCCCCGCATGCCGTGGGATAAGGCGCCCGAGGCGTTCGAGCTCTATGCAACCCACGCGAAAGACGCCATCAAGGTGACGCTTGAACTTTAAACGGGGGAATCAGTCGGAGATGATCGATTATTCGACCAGCGGAAATATCGTCCTGTTGCGGCTCAACGATCCGCCGCTCAATGTGCTGACCTTTGAAATGCTCAACGCGCTCTCCGCCGCCGTCGACCGCGCCAACGACGATCCGGAGGTAGGCGGCATCGTTATTACCGGGACGTCAGATTATTTCTCCGCAGGAGCCGATGTCAACCTTTTCAAAACCGTTTTCTCCGAAGCACATGCGGCCACGATTTCACGACGGTTTCAGGAGACCTTCGACCATGTCGAGCAGTCGGAGAAACCAGTTTGCGCGGCCATCGCGGGATCGGTGACGGGGGGCGCCCTCGAGCTTGCCCTTGCCGGCCACTACCGCGTCTGCGCGGCAACCACCCGCTGCAGCATGCCGGAAGTCAATCTCGGCATTCTTCCAGGCGCCGGCGGCACGCAGCGGCTGCCGCGCCTGATCGGTCCCGATGCCGCGCTCGATATGCTTCTGTCTGCGCGGCCGGTCGATGCGAAGGAGGCGCTCATCATCGGTCTTGTCGACGCGCTCTGCGAACCTTCAGAACTCATTGCCGCCGCGCAGAAACTTGTGACGCGCGGGAAAAAGCCGCCGGCCGGCAGCGGGCGGACCGATAAGATCGCCGATGCGGCGGCCAATGCCGCGGCTTTCGAAAAAGCCCGGCGAAAAGCCGCTGAAACGCGTCCGGAGATCATCGCCCCGTATAAAATCATCGAGGCGGTCACCACCGGCATTACCGGATCGTATGCGGAAGGCCTTGTAAAAGAGCAGACAGGGTTCGCGCAGTGCATGGCTACCCCCGCGGCGCGCAATAAAATCCATCTTTTCTTCGCCACCCGCGCGACCGGAAAGGTTTACGGCCTCCCTTCAGCCGAACCCGCGGCAATCGCCACGACGGCAGTCATCGGCATGGGCTCCATGGGAACCGGCATCGCACAGGTATTCGCGGTTTCAGGGAAAAAGACGCTCGTGCTCGATAGTGACGACAAGACTGCGGAGAAAGGGGTCGCCCGGATCGCGGAGTCCCTCGAACGGAAGGTACAACGCGGATCCACGACCCGGCAGAAGGCGGATACAGTGCTCGGCCGGATATCGGTTGCAAAGAACTGGGACGAACTCGCGTCGGCGGATCTGATCATCGAGGCGGTATTTGAGAATATCGAAATCAAACAGGCGCTGATGGAGAAAATCGGTGCAGTCTGCACTTCGCAAACCATTGTGGCGTCCAACACCTCCACCATTGACCTCGATTGCCTCGCCGAAAAACTCCCACGGCCGCAGCGTCTTGTCGGGCTGCACTTTTTCAATCCGGCGCACAGCATGCCGCTGGTTGAAGTTATACGATGCGATACGACCGATCCCGCGGTTGTCGCCTCGGCGATGCGGTTCATGAAAGACCTCAGGAAAACGCCCGTTCTGGTGAACAACAGCGTCGGTTTTGTCGTCAACCGTCTCTTCATTCCCTATCTTATCGAAGCGTTTCAGCTTCTCGAAGAGGGGGCGCAGCCCGAAGAGATCGACGCCGCCATGGTTGCATTCGGATTTTCGATGGGGCCGCTCACGCTCATCGACATGGCCGGCATCGACATCCTGTTCTTTACCGATCGGATGATGCATGCCGCGTATCCCTCCCATATTCCCCTCTCGCGCATCGCGACGAGCATGGTTGACGAGGGGCTTCTCGGACAGAAGGCGGGATGCGGCGTCTATCTTTACGAGAAGGGTGACCGGACGCCGAAAAAGAGCGGCCGCACCGAAACGATCATCGCCCGCGTCCGCGGTGAACCGGGCGGAGAACTCCGCACCTTTACCCGCGAAGAGATCACCGACCGGCTTGTTTTCCGTATGGTAGCCGAAGGATTCCACGTTGTCGAGGAGGAGATCGCCCGGCGGGAAACCGACATCGACGTCGCGATGGTGCTCGGCGCCGGGTTTCCCGACTTCCGCGGCGGGGTGATCAACTACGCGCGCGACCTCGGCCTCCAAGAGGTCGTCGCGCGGCTTTCGGCGCTCGCCGCCGCCTGCGGGGAGCGCTATCAACCTTGTTATTATTTACTTTCAAAACAATAGGAGTCGTAGAATGGCAGAAACCGTCGAACCGAAAAAATTCGCCGCCACCAAGGTGATGAAGGAGATCATGGACAGGTATTTCAACAGGCTCATGGGCCCCGGATCGGAAGGGAAAAAAATCGCCTACTGCACCAGCGTGGGGCCGGCCGAACTGTTGTACGCCCTGGGGTTCGAAGTGTACTTTCCCGAAAACTACGGCGCCATGCTCGGGTCGTCACGCACGGCCACCGATATGATCCCGCTGGCCAACGCCCGCGGTTATTCGCCCGACATCTGCTCCTATTTGACAAGCGACATCGGATCGTACCTCAAGGGCGAAGGCCCGTTTCGGAAGATGGGTTTTTCCGGTCCGCCGAAGGCCGATGTGCTGGTTTACAACACCAACCAGTGCCGCGACGTGAAAGACTGGTTCGAGTTTTACGGCCGGGAATGGAAGGTTCCGTGCGTGGGCATCCATACTCCCCGCGCCATCGGTGATGCCGACGAGGTGATCATCGGCACGGTTTCCCGTCAGATCGAAGCGCTGGTAAAACCCCTCGAAACGGTCGCCGGGGAGCGACTCGACATGGACCGGTTCAGAGAGGTCATCACCCTCTCCCGCACATGCACCGAACTCTGGAACGGGGTGCTTCAGACCGCGGCAAACATCCCCGCCCCGCTTTCTTTTTTCGACGGCACCATCCATATGGGACCCGCCGTCGTGCTGCGCGGCACGCAGGATGCGGTCGATTATTACAAGGTGCTCCTCCCCGAGCTCAGAAAGCGCATCGCCGAAGGCGTGGGAGCTGTTGACGGAGAAAAATATCGCATCTACTGGGAAGGCATGCCGATCTGGGGGAAGCTCAAGAACCTCGCCGTCCAATTCATCGAACTCAAGACCGCGGTCGTCGCCTCGACCTACTGCAACAGCTGGATCTTCGAAGACCTCGATCCCGACAAACCTTTCGAAGGCATGGCGCGCGCCTACACCAACCTCTTTATATGCCGCGACGACCAGTGGAAGGAGGAGTATATCCGGCGGATGATCCGCACCTTTAAAATCGACGGCATACTCTACCATAACGCGAAAACCTGTCCCAACAACTCCAACAGCAGCTACAGCATGCCGCAGCGGCTTCAGGAGAAGACAGGCAAGCCGTTCGTCATCATCGACGGCGACCTCAACGACCTTCGCTGCTACTCCGAGGAACAGTCGCGCACCAATATCGAAGCGTTCATCGAGCAGCTCTCGCAATAGGCAGGAAAATCCGCATGGAGTACTTCGGGGGAATCGATATCGGCTCATCCACCGCGAAACTGGTGATTGTCGATACCGCGGGCCGTATCGTTGCGAAGGCGCTACGACGCTCGGGTATCGATTACGGAAAAACCGCGGAGGAGCTGCGTGCGGCCGTCTGCGCAAGCGCGGGGATCGACCGCTCCGCCTTCGGGCGGATCATCTCCACCGGCTACGGCCGCGACAATGTGCCGTGGGCGGACGGCAAAATGACCGAAATCGCCTGTCACGGCAAAGGGGCCTTCTTCCTTTTCCGCAGGCGCATGACGGTGATCGACATCGGCGCGCAGGACAGCAAGGTGATTCACCTTGACGACACCGGCAGACGGACCGGTTTCAAGATGAACCGCAAATGCGCCGCCGGCACCGGCGCCTTCATCGAAGAGGTCGCGCACAAGCTTGCGCTTGATAGAGCGGAACTCAACGGCCTCGCCGAACGCTCCACCAGAAAGGTCGAACTCGGCAGCTTCTGCACGGTCTTCGCCGCAACCGAGGTCATCGAAAAGATCCGCGCCGGGGTGGCGGTTGAAGACATCGTCCGCGGCGCCTTCAGCTCGGTGGCGAAGCGGATCGTCGAAATGGACGCTGTTGACGGAATGCTGGTCACGACCGGCGGCGTGGTGGCGCACAATCCGTTCCTCGCGAAAATGCTTGGCGAGGCGTTTTCGACGGAAGCGTTCATCGCGCCGGATGCGCAGTACATGGGAGCCTTCGGAGCGGCGCTGCTGGCGGGGGAGACGGGGTGACCTTCGTTGCGGCGCATGTCGTGTGAGTGATGATCGTTTCTTCGCAGTGAAAGAGAGAAATAAGGACCTTCGTTTTTCATAGTGTTCTCCTCCGCCCAAAGTTTCAAAAAATCGTACACCAAGAGAGCGCCATCCGATTTTATTCTGAACGGTAGTCCTCTGCATGCATCAATCCGTTTCTGATACCGAACAGGACATATTCCGGTGCGACATCGATCAAACAGTTTCCCATGCACTTTCGCAACGAAGTATGTTGATTTTCTAACCAATCGATACATGTCATTATTTTGGATATCCGGTTCCATACAATACATTCAAACGTTCTTAAATTGGTATAATAGAATTATGGATGATGACCGTACCTCTGCTGGCGGCACCTCACAGGAGATTTCCCTATGATTAAAAGAAGCAACCCGATCGGAAGAACTCAATGGGATTTAATCAACCAAATCTGGGAATCAGCCCCCTGGAAAATATTAAACCGCGTCGCCACGCTGTTGATAATCATTTGCATACTATTCTTTTTATATATTCAGGTATTTCCGGTTCCGGAATTAATCGATAAATGTCTCTACAGATGTATGTCAAAAATTTCAGTAACGAAGGAATATGCATTAACTGTCCCTGCAAATGCATTATGGATTAATTCCGGGATTACGGTGCATGAAAATGACTCGATTGAAATACTGGTTTCCGGATCAGTCAATGTGGCAATACATCGTTGTGTCGAAAATGCAATCGCCGATGTGTTGCCGCAGAATCCCTGGGTCAATTATACTGCGGTATATGGAGATCAACCTCCTTCGTTGCTGCCGGACAAGATTCGGAAATATTTTTGCGCAATCAGGCGAGACGTTCCGTTTGGCATACTGCTTATGTATATCTGGGACGGGAAAGGTGCGCCACCTTCCCATTCTAATCCCTTTGTCGATTCGAATTTTGTGAAGGATATAATGCCGAAATTTATTGACTTTTATCTTGATACCTCGTAGCTTGCTGCGGGGTAGTCCATTTTTTCTCATGCTGCTACACACATTTTTTATTCAACAGCCTCACCCCTCACTTCGGGAATATCGTTCATCAATTCAATCAGCACAATCACCTTTTCCTGTAAAGGACGAAACGTTTTATCCTCCAACCACCCGCATCAATCAATCAGCGATTCATATGGAATGCCGATTTTATGATGCAAATTTCTGATCATTTTTAATGTCAACGGTTTTTTGCGTAATAGGACCTCCGAAACCCTGTTTTTCCCGCCCATGATGGGGGCAAGGTCGATTTTCCTTAATCCCTTCTGTTCCATTCTGAATTTTATCGCATCAACAGGGTCGGGTGGATCGATAGGATAATGTTTGTCTTCATATGCTTCAATGAGGGTAATCAATATTTCAAGGTTATCCCCGTCGGGTGTATTCGGTTCGGCATTCCAAAGGCTTTGAACTTCCTTCAATGCGGCTTTGTAATCTTTTCCCGTTTTAATGGGTTTAATATTCATTTGTCCATACCTCCTCGGCGTTAATTTTATCATATTGTTGGTGCGTACCTATAAAACAGATGTACATGCACCGAAATTTAAAATTAACAGAAACGATCAATCGATATTTATTTCCGGCGATATTGAAAACCAGCCGTTTATTTCCAATAATACTCACATTCCTGAATTGAGTTTTTACGTCATTTGGGGATTTCCAATCTGCCTTTGATGCTTCCTTATACCATTCTTTTAGTGGTTGTTCGGAGTCTTTATAGGCATGTTTTACCCAAAAATTCTTTAAGGTGGATTTTGCAATGATTCGCATATTTTAATATAACTTAAAGTTCCAAGATTTGGAACTATTTAGTGGAAGAAATGAAGAAGGCATGGAACTTTCCAGTCGTTGGTAACAGCTAAAACATCATTTCCGCTCGATTTTGCTCAATACACCTCGCAGGTTGAATATTCAATATAAAAGGTTTTTAATCTCAAGACACAATCCACTGTGGGGAAAGGATGAATACGCGGGCGGCGGTACTCTATGTAAGGGATAACGCCATGATATTCAAGGGGATCAAAGCCTTACCCCGGCGTGTGTTGTTCCCGATTCCACGTAAATTGCCCGGTACCGGACGTGGGGGAGTACCTCACTTCACCTTGTTCCTCATCTCTCCTATCAGTCGTTCCACCTTTTTCATCGCTTCGCCGTAAGCGGCCCAGTCACCCTTTTTAAGCCGATCCTGACCCGCCGCGAACTGCCGGTCGGCCTCCTCAATCAGCCCTTTAAGGTTTCTGGCGAAGGGCGTCGTCTCCCCGGCAACCGTAGGTGCCGATGCAGACGACGCACCTGTTTCTTCCTCGGCAGCGCCGAAGATCCGGCCGAGGGAAGCGGCGAGGGTCGGTTCCATGGCGATGCTGTTTTCGAAGGCGACGATCACCCGCTTGAGTTCGGGAACGCCGCCGCCGCTCTCGGAGGTAAGGTAGAGCGGCTGGACGTACAGCAGTGATTGATCGACGGGAATGACGAGCAGGCTGCCCCGTATCACCCGCGAGCCGCCCTGGTTCCAGAGGGTGAGCTGCTTCGAGATTTCCGGGTCCTGGTTGATGCGCGACTCTATCTGCGACGGGCCGTAGACCAGTTTCTGTTTCGGAAAGTCGAACACCAGGAGCGTGCCGTAGTTCGGTTCGTCGCAGCGTGCGGCGAGCCAGGCGATCATGTTTTCTTTTTTCGAGGGGCAGAACGGCACCATGAGGATGAACTCCTCCCTGACACCGACTTCGGCGAGTTTCATGATTGTATAGTACGGTTTCATGGGGCCGGAGTTGTCTTCATCAAAACTTGCGGGTATGCGCCACACGTCTTCTTTGTTGTAAAACACCTGCGGATCGGTCATGTGGTAGACCGCATAGATCCGTGCCTGGACGGTGAACAGGGTCTGCGGATAGCGTATATGGCTGCGAAGATCGGAAGGCATGTCGGAAAGCGGTTTGAATACTCCGGGAAAGATCCGTGCATAGGTTTGAATGATCGGATCTTCCGGATCGGCAATATACAGATGCAGCGACCCGTCGTATGCATCGATGACCGCCTTGACGGAGTTGCGGATATAATTCCCCAGTCCCGCAACCGCGGTGGAGTAGGGATAGGCGCTGCTGACCGTATACCCGTCGAGAATCCAGACCAGTCTTCCGTCGCCGGCGATCACCATGTACGGGTCATTGTCGGCGTGGAGGAACGGGACCGCTTTGCGGAACCTTTCGAGCACCTGACGGTGATACATGATTCTGCTCTGCGGGCTGATATCCGACCGCAGCAGGATCTTGAGTTCCCCGAACCGCAGTGCGAAGAGCGCCTTCCTGATGATCCCGCCCATGGGAACACCTCCCGTTCCTTCGTACACCGTATACACATTTTCATTTCCCGAGGGGTAGTCGAACTCCTTTGCTCCGGTATTGACTATTGCGTATCCGGCGTCCGATTCGCCGTAATAAATCTGCGGCCTCGTTACGGAGAGCGGAATGGTCGACGACGGCGGGATGTTCTTGATGAAGAAGTCGGGCAGCCCTTCGGCCGTCACTTCGTTGACCGGGCCCATGCAGAGACCGTACCCGTGCGTGTAGGTAAGACGCTCGTTGATCCATATGCGGCTCGGCAGGCTCGACGGCACCAGTTCGCGCGGGGAAAGCATGACCTGGCGGTAGGTGCCGTTGATGGTGTACCGGTCGTTGTCCACGTCGAGGAATTCGTAATAGGTCCTGATCTCCTGGAGCTGGCTGTAGGTGGCGAGCAGCGGCGCGTGCTCCCAGAGCCGGATGTTGTCGATCGTCTGCTTGTTGGAATCGAGTGATGCGGCGCTCATGTCGTCGACCGGCACGAAATGCTTTGTTTCAATTTTGTCAAGTCCATAGGCGGCGCGGGTGTTGTCGATGCTCCAGCGGATGTACGGGGCTTCTTTGTTCAGTTCGTCGGGGGCAACCACGAATTTCTGGAGCGACACGGTAATGATAAAACCGAGACCGGCGCCGGCGATAAGCAGGAGCGCCGCCCCGACAAGCAACCGGAAAGATTTGCCGAATATTGCGGCCCACACCATGATCGCCGCGGCGATACTCACCCACCGCAGCACGCCAAGCAACGGGATTGCCGCCTTGATACGGGCATATCCCGCGCCGTTCATCAGTTCGTCCGTGGAGGTCACCATCTGGTAGATCGTGAATTGGAACAGGACGTACAGGGACCCGGCGAGCAGTCCCAGCAGTACCAGGAGCTGCGTCCGTGCCGGCCGGGAAATATGGACGCGCCGTCCGTCGAACAGCAGGTTTCGGTGCAGCAGAAAATAGATGCCGCATCCTCCAAATGCCGCAGCAAGCGACGCAACAACTGCAAAATAGACAAAACGCAGGAAGGGAAGCTGAAAAACGTAGAATCCGATATCCCTGCCGAAGAGCTGGTCTTTTACGCCAAACGGGACCGCATTCGTTGCCTTAAGGACGACCTCCCAGTAGCGTGAGGCCCACGACCCGATGAAGAGCGCGGCGGTTGCCGCAAACAGCAGCAGCAGGGTTTTCAGGTCGGGAAGTTTACCGAGGATTAATTCGGTCTGGGGATCGAGCGATCCGGCGAACTGTTTTGAACGTTTGCCGAAGTGTGCGGCAATGATGAAATTGACCGCTATCACGATCAGCGCTCCGATCCCGGTCGCGAAGCCGCAACCGAGTTTCGTAAAGAGTGCCTTCAGGAAAACCGGCACCAGGTTGATCTCCCTGAACCAGAGGTAATCGGTGAAAAGGGTCACCAGTTTTCCGGAAAAGATCAGCGCCAGAAAAACGGCAATGAGTATGATAAATCCCGGGCCTTTCCTGTTCATCGAAGAAATTCGCATATCTGCTCCTTTGCATGGATAACGGGGAATCGATACCTGAAATATATATTGAAACCCCTGCACGGAGCGGGCAGGGGCACGCCGGAGAGGCAAATTGACGGAATCGGAATTGCCGGGCGGTCTCTTACAGCCTCACCCGCGCCGCCCGCACCACCGCACCGGTGGCGCAATCCACCAGCCGCATGTGGCAGAGCCGCATTGACCCCAGAAAATGGAGGCGGGCGAGTATCATGTAATCCGCGTTGAGCAGCCTGCCGACATCGACCGCCGGTTGGTCTTCAGTCAATCCGCTCAGACTGATCGCCTTCTCCTTGAGCAGCTCGGCGAGCCGCTGCCGTTCGATATCTCCTCTATTCATTTCATGGCGGGTCGCGATCCGCCCGTCTTCCTTCTCCCCCCCCCCCTTTTTCATATTAAATACCTTTCCCCCCATTCCGTAATTATTTTTAACAGATCAATATTATATGAATGAATAATCCCTCCCGGGAGCCTGAATGCAATGAAAAAGCTTATTTTGTTGATAACGTTACTGAGTCTGACTCCGCTCGCCGCCGATGATTTCCAGCTTCCGGTTACCTACGATACCCTGAAGAACGGACTTCGCGTCATCATCGTTCCCGATACCAATGTCGCAATAGTTTCATGCCGGCTCTACTATTTTGTCGGATCGATGTATGAAGGCCCGGGAACGAGCGGCCTTTCCCACATGTTCGAACACATGATGTTCAAAGGCACGAAGCGGCTCGGTACCTCAGATTACCGCAAAGAGGTGCCGATCATGCGTAAAATCGATTCGCTTGAAACCGGAATAGCGGCGATTCAACAGAAAAATGAAGGAAACAGCGATTCCCTGAACAGGGTGCTGCACGATCAGGTGATGGCACTGCTCGACAAGCAGCGTAAGCTTATTAAAAAGGACGAAATCTGGGAGCTCTATCAGAACAACGGCGGGACCCGGCTCAACGCCTGGACGGCGGATGATATGACCGCCTACATCGTCACCCTTCCCCGCAACAAAGTCGAGCTGTTTTACTGGATCGAATCCGATCGTATGCGGGAGCCGGTATTGCGGGAGTTCTACAGCGAACGCGAGGTCGTGACGGAAGAGCGACGCATGCGCTATGATAACCGCCCGATCGGAAAATACTGGGAGCGGCTCAATACGCTTTTTTATATTGCCCATCCCTACCGGCTCCCGACGATCGGCTGGGCGTCGGATATACAGGCGTACACGCGGCGGAAATTGGAGGAACACGTAAAGCGCTTTTACACTCCCGACAATGCGCTTATTGTGCTGGTGGGCAATATCGACCCGAAGGCTGCACGAAAAAACATCGAACGTTATTTCGGTTCCATCCCGCGTGCAAAGGTCCCTAAAGCGGAGGTGGTCACCCGTGAACCGCAACCCATCGGCACCACCCGTTTTACCGTTCGCGACGACGGCGAGCCGCGTCTGGACATGATTTTTCATGTTCCCGGCTACCCCGACGATGCGCTCTACAAACTCGACATCGTCGAAGGCATCTTTTCCGGTCGCAGCGGACGGCTCTACCGGCGACTTGTCGACAAGGAGGGGCTCTGCACCGACGCCGGGGCGGGCAACAACATCCGCCTGCATAACGGTGAATTCCATATATGGGCCGAACTGAAAAACGATACCGACCCCGCGAAGGTCGAGGCGATCATCAGGGAGGAGTTAAAAAAGATTTCGAAAAAGCGCCCCACCGAAAAGGAGATCATGCGCATCGGCAACGAAATCAGGATGTCGTTCATCTCGGGGCTCAAGAGCCTCGAAGGGCTTTCCGACCGTCTCGCCTGGTTCGAACGGCTCCGCAGCTGGAAAGACCTGCTCTCGTATCCGGCGATGATCGCCGCGGTAAAGCCGGAGGAGATTCCAAGGGTCGCATCAGTCTATCTCAATCCCGACCTCGCGACAATCGGCCTGCTGCTTCCGAAGAAGGATGCCGCGGCGGATGCGAAAAGCGGCAACCCCAAACCGGTGAAACGTTAGCGGTATTTTCATCTATCAACAGGAGCATCGTTCTCTTTATGAAAACAATTTCCCACATCGCATCCGTTTTTCTGGTACTGGCAATCGGGGCGGGCATCGCACGATCGGCATCGAAGAACGCGGCAGTACCGGTCCATCCGTCGAAAATCGCCTTTGATTCGCTTGACTGGGCGGTACCGCTCGGCGGGCCTTACCGCAGTGAACTGAAAAGCGGCTGCATTGCCTATATCGCCGAGGATTCACTGCTGCCGCTGGTCATGATTACCGCCTATATCCGCCACGGCTCGCTCATCGATCCGCCGGGGAAGGAGGGGCTCACCTCGCTGCTGGCGACGATGCTGCTGAGCGGCGGCACGAAAAAATTTCCGGCGGACACCCTCGATGACCTTATCGGCCTTCTTGCATTGCGCTTCAGATTCTCCGCCGGCGAAACGCAGGTTACCTTCAGCGGTTCGTTCCTCTCCGAATACGGTGAAAACGCCTTGACCATTCTTGAAGAGCTGTTCTTTCATCCGGTTTTTAATGAAAAGAAATTTGAAAGAGAGCGCAGAATAATGCTCGAAGCGATCAAACACCGCTTCGATAATCCGGGGCCGACCCTCAGCGCCGCGTTCGGGAAGTGCATGTATCCCGGGCAGCCGCCGAGCCGCATGAGCAGTGAATCATCAATCAAAAAAATCAAGCGAAGCGATCTCGTCGAACTGCACCGGCGAATCTTCACCCCTGACAATATCATCTTCTGTATCGCCGGGAAATTCGACCGTGATACGATGAAGACGCGTCTGGAAAACCTCTTCGCGGCGGTCCCCGCCGCTGGGCGCAGTGTCGATCTTCCGAAAGTCTCAATTAACCGGAAACCGGCCTGCCTTCTTGTTCATAAAGCCATCTCGCAGGCGTATGTCCGTCTCGGCTTGCCGCTTTTTCAACGTCCGCATCCCGATTTTTACCCGATGTCGGTACTGAACCTTGTCCTGGGGGGCGACGGTTTTACCTCACGTCTCGGAAAGACGATACGCTCCGATGCCGGACTGACCTATTCAATCCATTCGGAGGCCGAATCGAATTACAGCTATCCGGCGCCGTTCTACATAAGCTTTTTCACCAAGAATGCCAGCTTTGCGCAGGCGGTGACGCTTTCGCTCAAAGAGGTGCGGAACCTTGTCGAGCACGGCGTTACCGACGAGGAGCTCGCCAACGCCAAATCGACGCTCATCGACGAACTTCCCTCCATGTTCCGTTCCCCCGACGATATTGTTTCCACCTATGGCTGGAACGAATATTATCATCGTGCACCGGATCATTTTAAGGTCTACCCCGAAAAGTTACGGGCCATCACCCGCGATGATATCGCACGGGTGGCGCGGCAGTATCTCAACGTCGACAGCATGACCCTGACCGTCGTGGGCGATACCACCGCGCTCCTGCATCTCAAAGCGGACGGATTCTCACTTGCCAAACTTTCCCGGAAGACCGTTCTTCCGGATCAACTGCCATCCCTTCCCTGACATTTTTACAAAGGAAACTTCGTATGAAGATAGGCATCATCGTCCATTCGCAATCGGGATATACCGCAAAAGTCGCCCGCCTGCTCGGGGCCGGATTTTCGAAAAGGGGTGACGATACGGAGACCGTCCTGTTGCGGACGGTCGGCAAGGTCGCCCCGCGTTCAACGTCGTTTGAGATCAGGAACGCCCCCGCGGTCGAGGACTACGATCTCATTATTCTCGGCGCCCCGGTGTGGGCCTTCAGTGCTTCGCCGGTGATCATGAAATACCTCGGGCAACTGGGGAGGCTCACCGGGAAAAAGGTACTCTGTTTCGTCACGAAAGCGCTGCCGTTTCTCTGGACCGGGGGAACGCAGGCACTTGGCCTGATGGAAGGGGAACTCGCACTTTCCGGCGCCGATATACTGCCCGGCGAGATCATCCGGGCGCCGGCATATCGCAGCGAAGCGAAACTGCGGCCGGTGATCGACCGCATCGTCGCGGCATGCACGGCCTGAAACCGCTTTCCGTGGCCTACAGCAGGTTGGCGGCAAGCTCGGAAAGCCGCGAGCGTTCTCCTTTTGTAAACATTACGTTCGCCGTTATGTCCTCCTTCTTGAGCCGCTCGACAACGTAGGACAGCCCGTTGCTCGACGAATCGATGTACGGGTTGTCAATCTGATAGGGGTCGCCGGTCACCACGATCTTGGTTCCCTCGCCCACGCGGGTGATGATCGTCTTGATTTCGTGGGGCGTGAGGTTCTGGGCTTCGTCGATGATCAGGTACTGGTTATGGATCGACCGGCCGCGGATGTAGGTAAGCGGCTCGATGACGAGTATCCCCATATCGACAAGCTCGCGGAACCCCCTGATGGTGCGGTTCGCACGGTTGCCCTGCCGCATGATAAGTTCGACATTGTCGGCGATCGGATACATCCAGGGGGTGAGCTTCTCCTCGACCGTTCCGGGGAGGTAGCCGATATCCTTTCCCATCGGCAGCGTGGGACGTGAAACCAGGATCCGGGAATAGACGTTTTCATCCACTGTTTTATAAAGACTCGCCGCAACCGCGAGCAGGGTCTTGCCCGTCCCGGCCTTTCCCACCAGCGTTACCAGCTGGATCGAGTCGTCGAGAAGCGCGTCCATGGCGAAAAGCTGCTCCCGGTTGCGTGGAGTGATCCGCCATGCGCCCTCGCGCTCTTCGGAAATGATCCGGACCACGGCGCCGTGGCGCTGCTCGAAACGGCCGTATGCCGCTGCCGACTTATCGGAAGTACTCTTTAAAACGACATACTCATGGGGCAGCAGCGGGACATCGATCGGAAGACGGCCGCTCGTACGGTACCGCCGCAGCTGCTCGTCGGTGCAGTCGATCTCGCGCAGCCCGGTATAGAGCTCTTCGATGGCAACGGCGTCCGGCTCGTAGTCCTCGACCACAAGCCCCAGCGCGTCCGCCTTGATACGCAGGTTGATATCTTTACTTACAAAAACGGTCGGAACGGCGCCCGCCTGCTCCTTCGCTTCGAGCGCAACGGCGAGGATCATGTTGCTGCGGCTTCGGTCGCGCAGCTCTTCGGGGAGCCGCCGCAGGGCCGTGCCGGTGCTCATCCTGATGGAAAGCATGCCTCCGCCGTCGAGCGGTATCCCCGATGAAACCGACGCCCGCTGGCGCAGCATGTCGAGAATGCGCGACGTCTGGCGGGCGCTCCTGCCGATCTCGGTCAGGTCCTTTTTGAAATGGTCGATATCTTCAATGACGGGGATGGGGATGATGACATTGTTTTCCCCGAAGTTAAACAGCGCCCCCGCATCATGAAGAAGAACGGTGGTATCAAGAATGTAATTTATCATGCGCACTGTCCCGTATGTTTCATCACCCCGGGTGTTCCGGAAACTGCGGCGGAACCGTGAAAGGCCGGGAGCATGGAATAAATATAGTATTTTCAATGCATCCTGAGATTCGGTTGTCGACCGCTGCCGGATGCCTCCATAACCCGACGCAACCCGTCCGCCCGTTCGCCGGTAAAACTGCACTCTTTTTCCGGGCATTAATTAAATTACTACCTCCGGTCCGATACGCCGGTCAACGATGTCGGTAACTTCGATTGTCACTGTATGTAACCATAGATATCAATTCCCGGAGCAACCAATGCAATCAAAGCGCATCGATGATCTTGCACGCAAATTGGAAGCCGCCCGATCGGAACTGCGGAAACTTGAAGCCTCCACCGGAGAACTCAACCGCGTAAAAGAGGAACTCAAAGAGAGTGAGAAGCGGTACCGGGCAATCTTCGAATATACCGGAACCGCCATGATCGTGATTGATGAAGATATGACGATCACCATGGCCAACCATAAGCTCGAGGAATTTACCGGGTATGCTCAGAAAGAGATCCTTAAAAGGCATAAATGGACTGAATTCGTTGTCCCCGACGACATCGAGCGGATGACGGAGTACCACCGGAATCGACGCGCTGATCCGCAGTCGGTTCCGAGCGGGTACGAATTCAGACTCACCCATCGCGACGGTACGATCAGGGACATGTTCCTTAATGTCACGATGATCCCCGGAAGCGAAAAGAGCCTCGTCTCGCTTGTCGATATTACCCGTCTGAAACGTTCCGAGCGCGCATTGCGGGAGAGCGAACGACGCTACCGGGAACTCTTTGAGAATGCCACCGATATAGTTTTCACCACCGACATTGAGGGTAATTTTACTTCGGCGAATTTTTCCGCGCTCACCACCTTCGGCTACACGGTTGACGATATCACAAGAACCAACATCAGACAGTTGATCGATCCCTCGTATCACCAGCTGGTCATGGGAAAACTTGCCGATAAACGCTCACTCGCCGCTTCGTCGGACCGTTATGAGATCCTCGCACGCACCCGCGACGAAAAACCGGTCTGGGTCGAACTGAGCACCCGTCTTATCCGTGAAGCCGACCGCTTGGTCGGCATCCAGGGGATCGCCCGGGACATCACCGAACGGAAAAGCCACGAGGAACAGTTGCGCGAGAGCAGGCAGCGGTTCAAGGAGACGGCCGACCTGCTTCCGGGGATCATCTGCGAAATAGACCTGTCGATGAAGCTGACCTACGTCAATGAAATGGGCATCTCGTCGTTCGGATTTTCGCACGAGGATTTCGAGCGCGGGGTATCGGTGTTCGATCTGGTACCCGAAAACGATCTCGAACGGTTCAGACGGGATATCTACAACGTTACCCATGGCGATTTCGGCAACCCGAAGCTCTATGAACTTTACCGTAAAGACCGGTCGAAAGTCCAGCTCATCATCAATTCGGCCCCGATCGTCAGGAATGGCGCGGTCGTCGGTATCCGCAGCTGCCTGACCGACATCTCCGATCGCGTGCGCGCCGAGAACCAGCTGCGCGAGAGTGAGGCGCGCTTCCGGTCGGTGTACGACTCTTCGCCGATCGGCATAGCGCTTTACAATCCCGACGGGAAACTGCTCGATCATAACGGATCGTTCGCCCGCATGTTCAGCAGCCCGCAATCCCCGGCATTTCCCGATCCGCTCTTCGGCGCCACCGGCATCGACCCGGGTCTGCGCAAACAGCTTCTTCAGGGCAGTCCGATCAACACCGAAACCGCGTTTTCGGACGATCGGAAAAAACCCTCCGCGCAACGATGGTTCGAATGGTACCTGTCGGCCATCGGTCTTCCCGGAGCCGGACCTTCGATGTATCTCGCACAGGTTCAGGAGGTGACATCGCGCAAGGAGGCGGACGAAGCGCGCCTGCAGAAAGAGCGCGAGGCGACCGCCCGCGCCGAGGCGCTCGTCGCCGGACTGCGCCGGGAGCTGCGTGAATATACCGGGCTCCACAATATTATAAGTCGCAGTTCCGAAATGAAGCAGATCTTCGATATCCTTCCCGAGGTGGCGCAGGCTGCGGCCACCGTACTGGTGAGCGGCGACAGCGGCACCGGCAAGGAACTTATCGCCCGTTCCCTCCACGAACTGAGCAATCGTAAAGAGAAACCCTTCGTCGCCATCAACTGCAGCGCACTTCCCGACACTCTTCTCGAATCGGAACTTTTCGGGTATAAGGCGGGCGCTTTTACCGATGCGAGAAAGGACAAACCGGGACGATTCGCGCTTGCCGACGGCGGCACGGTCTTTCTCGACGAAATCGGCGACATCTCTCCCGCCATGCAGGTCAAGCTGCTGCGCGTACTGCAGGAGAAAGTCTATGAACCGCTCGGCGCCACGCAGCCGGTCAAGGCGGACGTACGGGTCATCGTGGCGACCAATAAGAACCTCGCGGAGATGGTCGATCTGGGCGCCTTCAGGGAAGACCTTTACTACCGCATCAACGTGGTGAGCGTCCGCCTGCCCGCGCTCAGAGAGCGGAGATGTGATATCCCGCTGCTCTGCGACCACTTCATCGAACGGTTCAACACGCGTTACGATAAAAAAATAAAGGGCCTTTCGGAGGAGGCGCTCCAGCTGCTCATGGCGCACGATTTTCCCGGCAATATCCGGGAGCTGGAAAACATCATCGAACATGCTTTCATTTTTTGTAAATGCGACTACATCGACAGCGTCCATCTTCCCGCCTTGTTCAGACAGCGGTACGACACCTCGGACACCGCGGCATTCGCGGGAATCAAAGGTTTCGATGAACTTGAACGGATGTTTATTAACTCGGTGCTGAAAGAATGCGGCGGGAACAGGGTCACCGCATGTAAACGTCTCGGCGTCCACAAGGCGACCCTTTTCAGGAAGCTCAGGCAGCTTGGAATCACGTAACAGGGCGGGATGTGCCCCCGCCGAAACCACCGGCCTCCGCCGCGGCCATCCGGGGCGGGAGTTATTTTCCACCGGAAAAAGGTGAATTCAGATCCAGTGATGACCCGCTCGCTCTTCCGATATTTCATCAGACTTTACTTGAATGGTATTATTTTTATCCTGTTCATTGCAGGTTACGTCATTTTTTTTACCGTAAAGGTTTTTCGATTGATGCAGAGAAGAAAATGGATGCCCGTTGCCGCGGCTGTTTTTATTGCCGTTGCCGCAGCGCTCGTTTTCACCGGACGCGCGCTCCTTTTTCCCTTCGGCAGCGACCGCCGGCCCGTTGAGCTCGTCATTGCACCGAAAATGCCGCTTCGCGCCATCGCCGATACCCTGAAGCGGCAGCAGGTGATCAGGTCCTCCCGCGCGCTGATCCTCTGGATGCGCATGAAAAAGACGGAACGGACCATTCAGGCCGGTCTGGTGATTGTCGAGCGGGGCGACGGGGTCATCAGGGCAGGTGCAAAATTGCTGCAATCCCGGCCGATTGAAATCAGCCTGATGGTTCCCGAAGGGTTGACGATAGAACAAACCGCCCGCCATATATCCCGGACCATCGCCATCGATACCGCCCGGTTTATCGCCCTCTGTTACGATTCGGCATTCATCGCGCAATGTGATGTCGCGGCGGCTTCGCTGGAAGGGTATCTTTTTCCCGACACCTATCGTCTTCACGAAGAGGTCACCGTCACCGATATTATCAGGCGCATGGTGGCGAAACATCAGTCGGTATGGTCAACGCTCTCCCCGCGACCCGACATCGCGGGAAAAATTTCCCCCCACCAGTTGGTAATCCTCGCTTCGATTGTCGAGCGTGAAGCGACGTTGCTCTCAGAACAGCCCCATATTGCCGGTGTTTTTCACAACCGGCTAAGGCGGGGAGTTCCCCTCGGCGCTGACCCGACCGTTCGCTACGCGCTGAAAAAATTCGGCGGGCCGCTGCGGGTATCCGAACTCAACAGCCCCTCTCCCTACAACACGCGCCGGTTCACCGGTCTGCCGCCGGGACCGATCTGTTCACCCGGCAAAGGGGCGCTTGCGGCGGCGGTACAACCGCTTGAGACGAAAGATCTCTATTTCGTCGCCAAGTGGGACGGATCGGGCGGACATGATTTTTCGGAAACGAGCGCGCAGCATGAACGGAAAAAAAGGGAGATCCGCCGCCGTAATGAGCTTCAATTGCGTAGAAAGACCTCCGGTGAGAACTGACGCTATCTCTTTACGGAAGGTGAAATAAGGGACCATGATGACGGGTAGAAGTCACTTTTTATTCCTTCTGTTCTTTTGTGCCGGTATGTCGTCGCCTTCCGGCCAACCGCTCACACCCCCGGCTGATTCGTCGCAGGCCATCGCCGACCGCATCATCAAGTCCGAAGCGCCGGTATTTCTCGACTTCTGGGCGGTGTGGTGCGGGCCGTGCCGGATGCTCAATCCCATTATTGAAGAATTGGAGAAGGAGTATGGGAACAAAATCCTTTTTGTCAAGGTCAACGTCGACATCCACCGTGCATTGAGCGCCTATTTCGGCGTCAGCTCGATTCCGGCGGTGTATATTATCCACCGGAAAAACGTGGTTCAGGCGCTCCCGGGCGTACAACCGAAAGAGCGGTATGCCGCGGCTCTCGATGCGGTGCTCAAGGCACCGCACCCTGCCGATACTCCAGCGGCCCCTCCCGCGGATGCACGGTGAACCGGCCGGAGCTGCTTGCCCCTGCCGGGGATTTCGCCTCGGTCGACGCGGCACTCGACCATGGCGCCGATGCGGTCTACGCCGGCATCGGCCCCTTCAACCTGCGTGCCCATGCCCCGAACTTCACCCCGGATGATCTTCCGGAACTGCTCGAACGCATTCATGCCCGTCAGAGAAAACTGTATGTTGCGTTCAACATCATGCCCGATCGGCAGCGGCTCACCGCCATGGAGAAGCTGCTGCGGAAGCTCGCGGGAGCCGGGACGCTCCCCGACGCCTTCATCGTCAGCGACCCCGGGGTCATTCAGTTCTGTAAAGAAATAGCATTGCCGTCGTCCCTCCATCTCAGCACGCAGACGGGAACCTTCAACGAACGTTCCCTCGCCTTCTGGAAAGAGCAGGGCATACAAAGGGTCATCCTTCCCCGCGAACTCCCGCTCACGCAGATTGCCGGCCTTGCCGCGTCGGGACTTCTGGAAACCGAGGCGTTCATCCATGGGGCCATGTGTGTCTCCATCTCCGGACGGTGTCTGATGGGTGCGTACCTGGAAGGGCGGCACCCGAACCGCGGCGATTGTCCGCAGCCGTGCCGGTGGAAGTATCGCATCACACCGGTCTCTGAAAACGACGATTCTGTTTCGGAGGTTAAACGGCTCGATGTGGAAGAGAATGAGGAAGGCGCTTATCTGCTCAATTCATGCGATTTATGTACCATCGGGATCCTGCCTGATATCATCCGCAGCGGAGTGACCGCATTGAAAATCGAAGGGAGAAATAAAAGCGCCCACTATGTGGCCGCAGTCGTCAAAACCTATCGCGCGGCGATGGATGCATGGTTTTCCCATCCCGGAACTTATTCGGTCGCCGGGGAATGGAAGAGGCTGCTCGAGTCGATCGAACACCGGCCTTACACCACCGGTTTTTATACCGGTGAGATTTCCATGCAGGAGGTTTTTATCTCAAAAGCGGCATCGGCAACACGAATCGTCGGTGTTGTCAAAGCGCTCCTGCCGGAAGGACTCCCGGTGATTGATGTCAAAAACAGTTTCACGATCAGGGAACCGCTCGAGATACTGCCGGTCAATCAGACCAGAATGCCGTTTCCCGTTACTGTTTCAAGACTCACCGACCTCAGCGGCAATGAAATCAGCAGGGCTCTCTCAAACCGGCTTGTCGTCGCTCATGGCGCAGCCTGTATTCAAACAGGCGATATATTGCGCCGAAATGAGGGGAATCATTGACATCAATGGCCGTTCCGCAGCCATTGCGACCGGCGTTCAATCGACATTTTCCATTCTATAGTTTATTTTCAAGGTGTTTTTAAACATCGTCTCATCTGAAATCTGATAAAACCTGTCATAGGAAAAATTGGGATGCTTTGCGAAATGACGGGGAGTGTATTCTTCAGGAATACATTTTTCATCTGAAAATGGTTAAACCGGTAGAAAAAAACATGAATGCGTGTTACAATATAAGTGTTTGGTAGTATATTATAAATGAACGTATTTTAAATACTTATACACTTATTTTTAAGACCGGATATCAATGAAGACTATTATTGTGAACGCCGGTATCAGCCGTTCATCAGATAATAAGGGGCATTTTGCCATATTAAATCCAAAGGAGTATTCCTATGAAGACAACGGTAATCAGAAGCATCCTTATCGCAACAGGTACAATTCTGGGGGCGATGGTATCTTCGGTTTTCGGCCAGATAGACCAGACCATCTGGTACCAATACTGTGTGGCAGAACCCGATACCACCTGTTTTGAACCGAAGGAGGGCGTGATCGATTCGGTCGGACGTGATGTCAGTGCTCTGGGCGGTACGTTCCGTTTCTGTCTTCAGCTCGATACGATCGATTCGGGATATGCGCCGGTGCGCGTGGTGCTCGTACTTGACGAATCGGGGAGCATGTGCCAGAATCCGGGCGACTCGATAGACGGATGCTGCACCACGGGAGACGGTACCGGCAACTGCATGATGAACGATCCCGACGACATGCGCGTTCAGGCGGCGATCACCTTTGTCGACAGTCTGGCTGCAAAAAGTCCGGAGTCGCAGATCGGCGTTGTCCGTTATGCTCAGCGAGCAACTACGCATGATCCCATTTCCCTCGGCACTGCCGCCAATATCGAGCAAATCCACCGCTGGATTCAGGATGCCGGGTGTCTGGATTACCGCAGCAGCCCGAGCCCCGCTCCCGCGGCCACGGGAGGGCTGGCTAAGACTGCGGGGAGCAAGGCAACCTATCTCGGGGTGGGGATGCAGGCGGGACTGGATGCGGTTGATGATAATTATGACGAGATTCCCGCTGGAATGACGCGCCATATCATTCAGCTCACCGACGGCGCATGGGATGACGTTGACGCCCGTACCGCCACTCCCGATACGATCATCAGCCGATACAAGGAAAGATTTCCCGACAGGGCGGTCCCGAAGATTCACGGGGTATTTCTCTCGAATGTCGAGTTGCACACGGCGCACAGTTATCCTCCGGAAGGGTGTTCCAATACCGACCCGGTCATTCTCGACAAGCTTCAGCGCGCTTCGCAGGGGCTGACCGGCGGTCTCTATTTCCCCGGTTCGACGCCGCAGACGGTCATTGAAAACTTTCTGACCTTGCTCGATACGATCGCCCGGACCGCCGCGCAGCGCCTGAGCTCGTTAACCGTCACCAACACCACGAACGGTGAAACGAGCACCAACGCCACGATCCGGCAGGTCGGCGATTCCCCCACCTGGGAGACGACGCTTCAGAAGCTGCCGCTTGAAAAGGGAGCGAATGTCCTGACGGTCCAGCGTATCATAGTCTTGCCCAACGGCGGCGATTCGACGGTTACCACCACGGTAACCGTCATCCGCAGCGACCGGTACCGTGAAGCAATCGATTGGGGCCTTTTCAAGGAGTATTGCGAGCTGGTAAACGCCAACATCAGAATCACCGTAACACCGGATACACAGAAACAGACCCAGCCTTTCGATGTCAATGTGAAGATTACGGACGCAACCAATTTTACCCTCGATACGGTCCAGGCGAGGCTTTTCACCCGTTTTCCCGACAACGAGCCGGGTGTTCTGGCCACGTTCCATCTTGACGGCGATCTCGCCAACGCAAGCGGGGGAGAGGCGGGTGTAGGGTCCCCGAACTTCACCACTACCAGCATGCTTTTCGGCAGCGGGGCCATTAACACGGGCTCATTTACCTATTCGCTTCCCCAGCTCGCCGATGCCTTTGTCATTGAGGAGTGGGTAAAACCGGGCGGCAACAGCGCGGCCGTCCTGTTCTCCGGCGGCGGTATCGAGATAGGCGTCACTGCGGGAATGAGACTGTATCTTAAGAGCGGCGGCACTATAATCGACACCGCGGCTATTCCGCTGGATGACGGCGTCTGGTCGCACATCGGCGTTGCCCGCGCCAATGGAAAGGTAACGCTGTTCATCAACGGGGTCGCCGTTACCAATCCGGTTGACTTTGCCGTACCGATCGCCGGTGGTGCGATGACCATAAGCAACCCCCAGCGGTGGATCGTCGATGAGGTCCGTTTCAGCAATACCGACCGGATGACCAACGACGGGGCGACCCAGATGCTCATCATTCCCACGGTGGCCAATACGGGATGGAATGTGCAGGGGAACGCCTCCTCCAAGTTCATGGTGAAGATTCCGCCATCCGCCTGGACCGACAGCGGCACATCGCTCGATTTTACCTTTACAAGTCCGGTGGCGGGACGGATTCTCATCAATATACGCCAGAAGGAAACCGGCGATGTGGGCACCGGATGGTCGAAGAACGGCAACCCGGTGTTCGTGGCGGCGGATCTTGAACCGCCGTACGTCAAGCAGGCCATCCTTACCCCCGGCCCGATGGAGGGGAATGAAAGCCGCGACCGGCTGCGCATTATATTCAATGAAGGCGTCAATTGTGAAATATTGACGAAAGACAGTGATCCGTCCCACACCTTCCTGATTTCGCGCGGTCAGAGCGATATGACGGCGCTCCTGCGGGGCTCCCGATATGATACCTCAACGATCAACTGTGAAAAAAACGGCTACATCACCGAGGTTACCCTTCTGGTCTTCACCGGCATTGCGCCCTCAAGCGACAGCATCCGCATCATCAGCGCCGCGGCGGTGGACTCCGCCGGCAACGCGTCTCCCGTTGAAAACGGCAGAAAAGGGGATGTCGTCTGGGGGCCGGGAGCGTTTACCGAGGTTATTCCGGTCAAATCGGAGGGCGAGGATCCGATGGTCATCACTAAGAGAATTCAAGACGAACTGGGTATTAAGGAAAATACGGGAAAAGTCATCGGTATCAACACGCTGAAGCCGTTCGACACGGTGAAAGTCAATGGAGAAGATGCATTCGGGACGGCGACGATCTATGATGCGGTCGGCAATCTGGTCAATACCGATCTGCCCATTAAAAAGAGCGCCAGGAGCGACCGGGTCTATTACGTTGTCTGGGACGGTACCAACCGGAACGGGCGGCGGGTCGGCCGGGGCTCCTATCTGATCCGGTTCGCGTTCAGGCAGGAAGGCGTTCAGGGCATGCAGAACAAGAAATTCGCCATCGGCTGGAAAAAATAGTTCAACCTGTTTTTTGGCGGCAAAAAGACTGCCCCTTGTTTACGGGGAGCAGTCTTTTTTTATACCGCGCCCCGGCGGGCAAATGCTTCGTCAACTTTCCGGCGATACATCTCTATGGTGATGCAACGCTGAATCGACATGAGCACATCATGGCTCTTTTGAAAATTGCCTGAGAAGTACGCCCAGAACTCTTTCATTCTGCCGAGCAGGTGTGCAGGCCCATGGAGAAGAACGCCGTTACGTGCAAACAGTTCATCGTGGAAATCGCGCAGCACTATATAGTCGACATGCCGGTTATGGCCGTTACGGATTGACTCAAGGAGGAATGGATTCCGTGCGACACCCCGTCCGATCATCCACCGGGAGATCTGCGGAAATCGCCCTCTCCGGTCGCGGAAATCATCGATCGAAGCGATATCTCCGTTGTATACCACCGGATGGCGGCAGAGGTCGGCTGCGGTTTCAAACCGGTCGAGGTCGACACTGCCGCTATAACCCTGCCTGCCGGTGCGGGGATGAATGATGACGTTTGAAAGGGGGAAGCGGTTGAGCACCGGCATCAGCCGCTTCAGTTCGTCTCCGTCATCAAGCCCGAGGCGAACCTTTATTGACAGCGGACCGGGGAGTGCGGGTATTACCCGTTCAAGAAACCGGGCAATAAATTCCGGATAGGGCAACAGCCCGCATCCCCGTTTCTTACGGGTCACCTGCGGGTGGGGGCACCCGAGGTTCCAGTTGATTGACTGGTAACCGAGTGCGTGCAGGTGCCGTGCAAGCAAGAGAAAATCATCGGGATCATTGCCGAGGATCTGCGGGATAAGACGCAAACGGTCATTCTCCTCACCGGTAACATCTTTTATATGTGATGGAGCTATACCCCTGCCTTTGACCGTGGTGATAAAGGGTGTGAGCATGTAGTCGAACCTGCCGAAACAGCGTTCGAATGCTGCGCGGAAAATATGGTCGGTGACGCCGCGCAGGGGAGCGAGGAATAGTAGTAACTGCATCGCAAAAAGATAGTTCCCTCCGGTACACTGCCACAAGAGCGCAATATCCGCACGCGGGCAATCGGATGCGTCCCGGTGTGCACGCCGGGACGCGGCATCGGCCTATCGGCAATCCTCAGCCGCTTCTGTTCCCGACCGGTGCCGCATCCAGGCCCGCGCCGCCGGACGTGACGCCCGGAACGCGGCAATGACGGCAAGAAACCGTGCCCCGAACCGTTCAAGCTTGACGGTGCCGATGCCGTTTACGTCGAGCATCTCATTCCCGGTAGCCGGCATTCTTCGCGCCATATCATGGAGTGTGCGGTCGGAGAAGATGATATAGGGCGGCACCGACCACTCCTCGGCAAGCCGGCGGCGCTCCCTGCGCAGCAGTTCAAAGAGATCGGGGTCAGCGCCGGAGGGTTCAGGCAAAGACCGCTTTTCCGTCTCGACCTTTTTACGCACCATCGCCGCGGTAGCGTTGCCGTGAAGCACTTCCCGCGCCGCAGGGGTAAGTTTTACCGTCGGATACTGCCCGTCGGTTAATTCGCAGATACCCTGCCCCAGCAGCGCGTCGAACATTTCACGCCATTGCCGTTTCGGAATTTCATGCCCCACGCCGTAGGTCTTCAGCCGGTCGTGGCCGAAACTGCGTATCTGGCGGGTGTCGGCGCCCCATACGATGTTGATGAGATGGTTCATTCCGAACCGCTCCCCCGTTCTGATGATCGCCGAAAGGAGCATCTGCGCTTCTTTTGTTATGTCAACCGATTCATGGATCCCGTCGCAGATGTCGCATCCGCCGCACCGTTCACCCGGCAGCCGCTCGCCGAAATGAGACAGAAGCGTCCTTCGGCGGCAGGTGCATTGCGACGCAAAGGCGACCATATCGGCAAGTGCGATCCGGTGCTGCCGGGCGATCTTTTCATCCTCGATCTGATCGATGAACCAGCGCAGGCGGGGGACGTCGCCTCTCCCGAAAAGCAACAGACAGTGCGCCGGGTCGCCGTCGCGGCCGGCTCTGCCGGTCTCCTGATAGTAGTGTTCCAGCGAACGGGGAAGGTCGCCGTGAACGACGTAACGGACATTCGATTTGTCAATACCCATGCCGAAGGCGATGGTCGCGACAACCACCTCCACGCGGTCGCGGGAAAACGCCTCCTGATTGTTCCTGCGAACCGCATCGTCGAGTCCCGCATGGTACGGCAGCACGCTGATGCCTTCGGCACGCAACGCTTCGGCGGTGGATTCAACGCTCTCGCGCGTGGTGCGGTAGACAATGCCCGATTCACCCCGGTTCTTTTTGACGAATGATATTATCTGACGGTCGGCGTCGGTTTTGGGAACCACCTCATAGAAGAGATTGCCCCGGTTGAACGACCCGCAATAACGAAACGGATCGCGCAGCCCCAGCATCCGCACGATTTCCTGCTGCATGGCGCTGGTAGCGGATGCGGTAAACGCTGCAAGCGGGACATGGGGGAGCTGCTTTACGATTTCCGAAAGCAGCAGATAATCGGGACGGAAATCGTGCCCCCACGAGCAGATGCAGTGCGCTTCGTCGATGGCGAACAGCGAGAGAGCGCCTTGCTTCAGAAAATCCATGAATTGTTCGAGCGCAAGCCGTTCAGGGGACACATAGAGCAGGTCGAGTTCGCGCTTTATAAGCGATTGACGTATATTGCGACGCTCCCGCTCAAACTGCGAGCTGTTGAGACACGCCGCGCGGATGCCGTTTGCGCAGGCGGCATCAACCTGGTCTTTCATCAGCGCAATGAGCGGAGAGACAACGATGCAGGTTCCCGGCATGAGGCATGCGGGCAATTGATAACAGAGCGATTTACCGCCGCCGGTCGGCATGACGGCGAGCACATCCCTCTTTTGCATGATCGCCCGGACGATAGCTTCCTGTCCGGGACGGAAGCTGCTGAAGCCGAATATCCGTTCAAGTGCGGTGGAGACGGGTTTTTCGGCAATAGTCATCACTTCACGGAGATCCATTTCATCCCTTTCACGATACTGTATGCAGGTTAAAATTAATTTTCCCGCCCGGACGTTCGGGAAGAAATCTTGATTAAAATTCGACCACCTGCGTCCGATAGCTTCGCGAACTATCCCGCTTTCGAAGTAACGGCACCGTCACTTTTTCTTTTCCCCTTGGTCCGTTCCGGAGTATTTTTGCCTGATCCGGAGTATGGATACGCAACGATGTTTAAATTACCTCGACTTTTTCTGTCATTATGATGCGTACTGAAGATTTCAACTACCATCTTCCCGGAGACCTCATCGCGCGGAAACCTGTGGAACCGCGTGACACCTGCCGGCTGCTGGTGATGTCCCGGAAGGAGGGTACATGCAGGCACTTTCGGTTTCGTGACCTTCCCTCACTGGTCGCTCCGGGCGACCGGCTCGTGTTCAATGATACCCGGGTGATCCCCGCTCGCGTTTTTGCCCGCAAACCGACCGGCGGCAGGATCGAACTTTTTTTCCTCGAGAAAACCGATACGGCGACATGGAAAGCACTTGTCAGGCCCGGACGCCGCGTCGGCGCCGGGATGGCGCTTGCCCTTGAGGAGGAGCCGTCGATACGGCTGCGTGTTATTGCCGTTTTACCGGACGGGGGCCGGTTGGTGCAGGCGGACTCCGCAGCCGGAGGAGCCTGCATCGAATCGATCATGGAGCGCTATGGTCACACACCGCTTCCCAATTACATCAATCGTGACGATGAACCATACGACAGGGAGGCCTACCAGACAATATATGCAGCAATGCCGGGAGCGGTAGCCGCGCCCACCGCAGGGCTCCATTTTACCTCGCCCCTCATGGAGGAGCTGCAGGGCAGAGGGGTCGATTTTTCCTATTTGACACTGCATGTCGGCATCGGGACCTTTCGTCCGGTTAAAGTTGACAATCCCGCGGACCATCCGATGCACGAAGAACGTTTTTCCATTTCGCCGGAAACCGTCGACCGGATCGAGAAG
Source organism: Chitinispirillaceae bacterium (assembly GCA_016929415.1). Taxonomy (GTDB): domain Bacteria; phylum Fibrobacterota; class Chitinivibrionia; order Chitinivibrionales; family Chitinispirillaceae; genus JAFGNB01. Next base: position 44,876 of record JAFGIW010000157.1, read on the forward strand.
ACGCGCGCCGACGGCGGCCGGATCATCGCCGTCGGGACAACCGTCGTTCGTGTTCTTGAGCACTGCCATGCAGCGGACGGCCGGTTGCTGGCGCAGAACGGCACCACCCGAATCATGATTCTTCCCCCCTGGCGGTTTGGCCTGGTTGATGGTTTGATCACCAATTTTCACCTGCCGAAATCGACGCTTCTGATGTTGGTGAGCGCATTTGCCGGGCAAGAACAGGTGCTCCATGCCTACCGGGAAGCGATTGCCGAATCATACCGTTTTTACAGTTATGGTGATGCAATGTTTATTCATTAGCACGGAAAAGGTTATTGACACCCCCTTTTGCGGTGTGGTATCTTATATTTAATACTTGGCGTATAATTATGGGAGGCCCGTATAGATTACGGGCTTCATTTTTTACACCTGTTTACGGTGAGGAGTTTCCAATGAGTCTCGATCATGCCATGAACATTTCAATCGACAGCGCGGCCTGGCAGGATTACCGGGCGTCCAATACCGCCATGATCGTTTTTTACGCTACCGACCCGGTTTCTGAATATCCCATTCGTGAGATCCCGGAGGAGTTGCCGACCGAGATTCTGCCCGAGCCGAATTACGAGACGGGAACCTATGGCTTTTTCGGGTGCGGAAAAAGCAAGATCAGGACGGCCTTCGTCAAGGCGAAAGTCAGAAACCTTCTGTTCGTAACCAAATACGTCGGTACGAATGCTGCCTGTAAAGACCGGTTTTTTATTACCGGCTGGTACCGGATACATAAGACCGCCGACGTCAAAAAACTGCATATCCGCTACTCTTCCGATTACTCATGTCTCGATGAGGATGTCTGTTACGCCCTCCGTGCCGATACCATCCACTTCGTTTCCATCGAAAACGCCTTTGAAGTCACCCCGGAAGTGCTGAAATCGTGGGGCTACAAGGCCAGATTGACAAAACAGACCCGGATCATCCTCGCCGAAGAGCAGGCCGCGGCGATTATTGATCATCTCCGGTCGAAACCCGATATTACCGAAACCCTCATTGCGGAAACCGAACGGCTCTGGCCCCATACCGCCGCCCCCATGGAAGAGGAGGAAGAACCGGCGGAAGTCTGATCGATGAAGGAGATGGCGGGAAACGGCCGACGCTTCGTCATTCCGCAAGTTTAACAATAAGTTGATCCGATATCTTCTCGTGCAGTTTTTTTTCGATCACCGAGACGAGTGTCATGTTCGAGAAGGCGCAGCCGGAGCACTGCCCCTGCAATTTGACATAGGCGGTGTTGCCCTCAAGGTCGACCAGTTCGCAACTGCCGCCGTCCTGTGCAAGTATCGGCCCGACATCCCGTGCGAGCACCTCGCGGATGCGATCGATTTTCTGGAGGGTCGTCAGGTGCTTTGCTTTGGAAACGGGGATGGCCGGCGAAGGCGTTTTCCCGTTAACCCGGTCGATGATTTTCTGTATTTCGCCGTGACATCCACCGCATCCGCCACCCGCTTTTGTAAAATTCGTGACGTCGTCGATGGTGGTAAGGCCGTTCTCTATCACTGCATGCTCGATTTCGGATTCGGTGATATTGAAACAGGTACAAATGACGCGTCCCTGCTTCTGGGCCGGTTGCGCGATTTTCCCGTCGCTTTCATAAAAAGTAATGGCTGCCTCCAGCGCCTCCTGTCCCATAACGCTGCAGTGCATTTTTTCCCGCGGTAATCCTCCCAGTGCATCGGCTATGTCCTTGTTGGAAATTTTTTTTATCTCTTCGAGCGTCTTCCCTTTGCACATCTCGGTGAGTACCGAGGCCGATGCAATGGCACTGCCGCAGCCGAACGTTTTAAATTTGATATCACTCACCCGGCCGGTGGCGTCGAGTTTAAAGGTAAGCCGCAGTGCATCACCGCAGATAATGTTTCCGATCTCACCGAAACCGTCGGGATGCTCGATTTCTCCGACATTACGGGGATGAAGGTAATGATCACGTACTTTCTCGGTATATTCCCACATGCATAACTCCTGAACCTAAATCAATTTTTCCGGTTGAACGTCCTCTATCTTAAAAAGCCTTTTAAAAACTATTTCGAAGTGCTCCATTTTGTTATTGGCAGTTTCATCGGGTAAAATTTGGACGCGACCTGCGGCTGCCCGTCCATGACCTCCGCCGCTGCCCCCCAGCAGTCGAACCAGCTGTTCCGCTTGAATTCCTGCGGTATTCTTATTTTTCGACCGGATGGAGAAAAAGATCTGGTTTCTGAATATTCCGGAACTGATCATCCATTCAATTTTCTCAAGACTGTGAAACAGATCCGCCATTTCAGCGACATAGTCGGGTGTTGAGACACTTCCAAGGTGAATGTATCCCAGATTTTCATAGCTGACGGCGGACTGCGTCGCGCGGTGAAGAAGACGGAAAAATTCAACGTCACGGTCAGGATATTCGATATATGAAAGCAGCTGGTGGTCGATGAGACCGAAGAGATATTTATAACAATCGAGATCGAATGATGAGACATCACGCCGCATATCGCCCGTATCGGTTTTAATGCCGTAAAAAAGCGCTGTAGCAAGCTTCGATGGAATCGGGCAACCTGCTTCAAGAAGGTACTTTGTGATCAGCGTTGACGTCGCGCCGATGTTGTTTCTTATATCTTGAAAACAGCGGATATTCCCGTCCGGCGGCGCAGGATGGTGATCGATCACCGCATCAACAACAACAGGGGCGGGCAAAGAGATGTTTCCTTTCCCCGGGAATGAATCGACCAGAATGATTTTTTCAAACTCTTTGACATCGATGAGAACAAAAGGCACCATGGCGATATCAAGAAACCGGACCATGGCACGGTTTTCCGCCCTTCCGACGAATCCGCCGAATGAGATCACCGGCGACGGAACGCCCCAGAAACTGCAAAGATGCGATATGCCGAATGCCGAGGCGATGCAATCGGGGTCCGGGTAGTCGTGGGTGAGTATGAGCACCGATTGTGCCGGGAGAATGCACTCTTTGAACTGAGCGGTCTTACTGCCGAAATCGGTAGTTTTAAGGGTTTTTGCCTGTTTCTGCATGGGAATAATTTTTTGAATGATAAACCTTTAGCATATGGAAAAACTGTTTCGCTCGCGCCGGGGGCATTTTATATTTGCATAAATGTTCAAGATAATATAATATATAAATTTATGAATGGTTGATACAAACGGAGACGGATTGTTTTACCACCATTCATGATGGGAATGACTAAAATGCGCTATGCAATCATTTCGGATATCCATGGAAATGTCGAGGCTCTACAGGCGGTAATAAATGATATCAATAAAAGATCAATCGACTCGATCATCTGCCTCGGCGATATCGTCGGCTACTATCCCGATCCGGAACGCTGCATCGACCTCGTGAAAAAAGAGGTGGATTACTGCGTGGCGGGGAACCACGATTACGCGGCGATCGGCCGTATCGACACCCAGAATTTCACCTATTACGCCTACGCCGCCATGGAGTGGACAAAACAGAATATCTCCGAACGGGCGAAGGAGTACCTCCGGTCGCTGCCGCTCACCGTCACGCTCGAAAACATGTTCTTCACCCATTCTTCGCCGTCGAACCCGCAGGACTGGGTGTACGTCTTTCCCGACAGTGAAGAGACGGTGTTCGAGGCGTTCAACAGCCTGATGTACGGCCTCAATTTCATCGGCCATACCCACTGGCCCTCGATCATGATCCAGGAGGAGGACCGCATCATCCTCCATTCGGAACATACCATCGATGTCATCGATTCGCATTTCTACCTCATCAATGTCGGCAGCGTCGGTCAGCCGCGCGATTTCGACTCGCGGTCGTGCTATGCGCTCTACGACACTGAAAGTAAAGAAATCATGCTCGTGCGGGTCGAGTATGATTTCCGCAGCACCCAGAAAAAGATCAGGGAAAAGCACCTGCCCATGTTCCTGGCCGAACGGCTGGAGAAGGGGAGGTAGGGGGGAAGCCTAATTTCCCCGATGTTCAGCGGTGGGCGCTTACGATAAATAATTTTTCAATGTTGGTCCCTAAATTATATTTATTATATGTGGAGTTTTTTTGCCATATCATTTAGGGATGGAATGTAGTTGTTTTCAAATACAATAAACGGTTGTTATCTGGTAAATAGCAGTATGAATATGGCGTTATAAGAAAAAAATATCATTCTGTAGCATCCGTTGTTTCATGAGGTAAATTATTGTCGGTTCAGGTTCCGATATCGTAAAGAAATCTGAACCGTTACTGAATCAGTGTCAGGGCTATATTTTTATCGGGAAACTGCTCGAACGTGAAAACCGTTACTGCTGCAGAAAAAGTCGCTTTCATCGCCCATCCTGTCGATTTGGGAATCTTCAGGTCATACATCGCCTCGCTCAGGCCCGACAAGCATTACGATGACAGGCTCCTGATCAAGCTGTTCGAATGGACCCCCCCGTATGCGGTCAAACAGTTTTCCTCCTTGAGCCTTGACGGACACCGGGCCGTTGATGCACGGCTCTACATGGTGCCGTTTCTGCCTGAAATGCAGGCGATCAGCGTAAAAAAGGTAATTGACAAGATCGATACAGCGCTGGCGCTGGCCAAAGCGCAGGGATGCACCGTCGCCGCCATGGGCGGGTTCACCTCCATCGTCCTGCAGAACCTCGAGGAAAATTATTCCCGCAGGCACGGCATCAGGATCACCTCGGGCAATACCTTGACGGCGTCCATCATCATCAGGTCCATCGAGGAGATCGCCGGCCGGTTCGGCCTCGATATTGCGTCGTCCACGATGGCGATTATCGGCGCTTCGGGGGATATCGGCAGCGCCTGTATGGGCTATTTCTGCCAAAAGGTGAAGAAAATGTATCTCACGGCGCGCAGCGTTCCAACCCTTGCTGAGGTGGTGCGACACTGCCGCGATTCCGCAACGGCGGAGATGGTGATTTCAGACAACAATACCGAAGCAATCGAACAATCCGACTTCTGTATTTTCGTCACGAGCGCGTATGTCAGCCTTTTTACCGAGAAGGATTTCAAGCCCGGTACCATTGTCTGTGACGCATCGGCGCCGCCGAATGTGAAATTCGACTCGGGAATACGTGACGATGTTTTTATCTATCATGGCGGTATAGCGGCCATTCCATTTCCGCTGGAAGTAGATTTCGACATCGGCCTCTCGTCGCCCCTGACGTTTTACGGATGCCAGCTCGAAGGCCTGCTTCTGGGCCTGCATCCGGAGTTGCCGTGTTCGTGGGGAAGGGGGAATATCACACAGGAGAGGCTTGCTCGTTTTCTTGCTCTTTTGGATCAGTATCCTCTATTACATCCGGTGTATTCATTCGGTAACCTCTACTACAGTGAGGAAATGGTCGATACTTATGCCCAACGGTGGCGGCCTCGACTTTATGCAGTTGCTTGATAAACTTGACTATTTTGAAATGAAAAGGGGAGATCGTTTCTTCATGGATGAGAAATTGAAAGAGCGCATTGACGGCATCATACTTTCCGACATCGGTATCGATCCGGCCACCATCGATGCCGACAAACCGATCAGGGACCAGATCAGCCTAGATTCCATGCAGTTTGTCAGCCTGATCGCGAAACTTGAGATAGAACTGGATGTTGAATTGCCGATTGCGATCATGCAGGTCAACACCCTACGCGAATTCTATGGCGCGATTCAGCAGGCACTCAGGGAACGTAATTAATTCTGTATTAAACGGCATGGTTTGATAGAGAGGACCCGACACGGGGAATTATTGCCGATGAAGATATTCATAACCGGCAGTACGGGTTTTATTGGAAGCCATTTTATCAAACAGATCGCCGGCAAGGGGCATAAGTTGGTTTGCCTCGTTCGCGAAACAAGCAACCTTGAAACCTTGAATAAATATAAGTGCACGCTTGTTTATGGCGATGTAACCGATAAAGATTCTGTTAATCGCGGTATGAAAGGTTGTGACTGCGCGGTCAATCTTGCGGGCATTTACTCTTTATGGGAGAGGGATTCTTCAATTTATTATAAAGTAAATGTACTAGGTACGCGCTATGTAATGGAAGCATCGCTTGAAAACAACCTTGAAAAGGTCGTTCATGTAAGCACCGTTGCAATTTATGGGAAGCCGGAAGAAATCCCTTTTGTCGAATCGAGCACTCCGGGCCCTGTCCGGTTCAGCGAGTATGCCCGGACAAAGTACGCGGGGGAAATAATCGCTTGGGATTTATTTAAAAAAAACAAATTGCCGTTGGTGGTGATTTATCCTGCCGTGGTCATCGGACCTGGAGATACAAAAGTGGCTGAACAATATGCACGATTAATAAGAGATAGTAAACTCCCGGCATTGGCATGCGTTAATTCGAAAATTACCTGGGTACATGTCGATGATGTCGCGTCGGCGATAGAAAAAGCATTGGTGAAGGATAATAATATCGGAATGAAATATATCATCGGCAAGGAGCAGATCACCATTGGTGATTATTTTAAAAACCTTTTCACGAATACTTCAGTTAAATTACCACACATCATACTGCCGGATTGGCTGGCTGTTGCGCTCAGTACGATACTGACGATCATTGCCGATATTACAGGGAGACCCCCGTTATGGGGAATGTCGAAAGATCAAATATCAACAATGAAAACCGGCATCAGCGCCGATGGAAGCTTGGTTGAGAGAGAACTCAATCTCCATTATAGCAGCGTTTTAAAGTAGATATTCGGAGTGTATAAAAATAATTGCCCTGTTATTGTAATGCGTGTTACTATCGATGTAGTGGATTACGGTAGCGGTAGTTGCGTTATCGAAGCGGAGGGGATAGCTTGAAACGGCTTACCGATTATCTGCAGCCTGGAACCGTCTACTTTAGAAACCGAGCTTTCGGACCAGTGGAGATCATGGCTGGTATTGACGCCGTCGCTCGGTATCTTTCCGACAATCTCACGTCACAATCACCTTTTGTCTACCTTTTCGCCTCGAACCATGTCAAAACGGTGCTTGCATTTTTCGGCATTATAAAAGCGCAACGTATCTGCGTGGTCGTCGATCCGGGTATCGGCCGATTGGAGCTGCAGGAAATGATGCGGGATACTCCGCCGGCAGCCTGTGTACGTATTGACGAAGCTGCTATAACTTGGGATTTTAACAAGGAAATCGAAATCACGGCTACAGTATGGGCTGATGATGGCAGTGAGGATCTCAGTGATGTGTGCATGATGATGTATACTGCGGCTGAAGACGGGTATGCGAAAGCAGCAATGCTGACTCATGAAAATATTGCATCAGATGCAGGCGCAATTGCATCCGGTAATCATGTCGATTATGTAAGTATGTCGATGGCGGTTCTTCCTTTCAGTCATGCATTCGGGTTGCAGACAGGCGTCATTACGCCGCTTTTAAGCGGAGGAAATACGATATTTGTTGCAAACGAAGATTTTTCAAAGCCTCGACATATTATTAATCTGATTATGTCATTAGATGTCACCCATTACTATTCAATCCCTGCATTATATTACCTGCTTGGAAAAGCATTGCGTTATGGTGGAACAATTCGAACCGTGCGAAGTTTTATCAGCGGTGGTTATACGCTTTCCGATATTATCCGTGATCGCTTTCTCAATTCGTATGGTATCTGCATCCGTCAAGGATATGGGCTTACCGAAGCTTCCCCAGTCTGTTCATGGGTGTTTTTCGATGCGCCGGATCGAACGAAATCCATAGGCAAACCGATAAGCTGTTGTGAAATGAAAATTGCACAGCATGAAGGATTGATCGCTACAAATTCGGAGACAGGTGAGATTGTAGTGCGTGGAACGAATGTCATGAAAGGATATTATCACAACCTGGAAGCGACGGAAAGGGTAATAAAGGATGGTTGGTTACTTACCGGAGATCTTGGATACAGGGATAGTAACGGGTATTTCTATTTTATCGGAACGAATAAGCGCATGATCAATTATGGGGGTGTTAAAATTTTTCCTAATGAGGTGGAACGGTTGATGAAGATGAATGAAAATGTGATAAACGCTGCTTTCTATGCAGAAAAGAACCCGCTTATGCATGAACTTGTTGGTGCCCGTGTTACATTAAAAGTTAATTCATTGGAATTCCAACTCAAGTTTCGACAATGGCTGAAAGGCAATCTGACTGATTATAAAATACCAAAACGAATTCATTTTAACACTATTGATGAATAACATTTTTATCGATATGAAACCTTAAGGGAATGGTATATGGGGGATAGAATATTGCTTACAACGGTGTTCAAGCCCTTTGCTGTCGATGATATGTTCAGTAGGAAGGAAAATATTCCTGAATTAATGATGTCACAAATAACCTGTGTTCAGGGGATTTTCAGTTACCGAGCGTGGCATGCCAATTCCGGGTTACATATGATTGCAGCCAATTGCGGACATGAAACAACTGTTATGGAATGGCCTTCACTCGATGAATTTCGGACTGATCTGCGTCGAAATACTTATAAATATATTGGTATTAGTTTTATTCCGTCAACATTTAATAAGATGAAGAAAATGGTAGAGACAGTACGGGAGGTCTCCCCTTTGAGTAAAATAATTATCGGAGGATATGGCACTATGGTGCCGAATATTGAAAGTATAGTCGATGTTGATTATGTATGCAAAGGGGAAGGAATTCGATTTATACGAAATATTTTAAAGGAATCACCCCTCTTCAATTTCAACCACCCGACTGTAACGAGTTCAATAGTTGAATTTCTTGGAATACCAGTACCGTTTGTTCGTGTTGGTCAGATTGTTACCGGGCTTGGTTGCCAATATGGTTGTGAGTTTTGTGTTACCAGCGCTTTTTTTCACTGCGTTTATCAGCCATTTCTGACAAAAGGTGAGCAGATCTATAACCTTATTGAAGAACAATGTCAATATTCAGGTTTAAAAAACTTTTGGATTATCGATGAAAATTTTCTTTTTAACAGGGAGCGTATTGATGAGTTTCATAATGCCATATACCGTAGGGGAAGGAAAATACCTGATTATTCGATTGATATGATATGGAGTACGAGCGACCTCGTTACATCCTATACACCGCTGCAGCTGGCTGAAATAGGAGTAACAAAATGTTGGATGGGCTATGAGTCGATGTTCACAGATTATAAAAAAAACAGAAAAACAGATTTCAGTAGGTTAATCAAGGAATTAAATGAGGTGGGGATTTCAGTACTGCTTTCATGTACGGCATTCGTCGATTTTCATGATGAAAATAGATGGAAAGAAGAGTTGGATCATTTTATACGATTGGGACAAGCATATTCTCAGCTTTTACCGCTTTGTGCATTTCCGGGAACACCGTTATACAAGGAAATGGATAAGGCAGGAAGATTGATCGATGGCATAGCTTGGGAGGATAAACATGCGCTTACTCACTCATTTCACAAACACGATAAGATCCCGATATGGAGGCAAAAGAATTTGATTCATGATGCATATTGTAAAGAGTATGAAGAGAATGGACCGAGTCAGATAAGGGACTTGCGAACTCGGTTAAAGGGGTATGAAAACATGGTTCAATCGGGAAGCGAAGTATTAGCCAAGAGGGCGGAGTATTTAAAATATCATCTGATCAATCAAGTACCATGGGTTCTGGCAGCACGAAATCATGCAAAAACCGAACATCAAATATTTGTTGATATGGCAATAGCTGAACTTGAACGTGTTATCGGGAAAGAATATATTAAAAAAGCTGATATGGCATACCATTACATAGATAGATTGATTCGTAAAAACCTTAAGGAAAGAAATGGTGTGGAAGTAACCGAGAGGGAACCCGGAACAAGAATAAGCATTTATGACGGATGCCATTCCTCACCGATGCTGGTAAAAAATCCGGCGGTATGGTGAATATTTCGGAAAAATAAAAGAAGTTAAGGGATAGTAAAACTCTGTAAATGAATGTGTTTTCAAGTGGTTACTATCATTGGATTGCTTTTATAACAACATTAGAAAATACAATTAAATAAATTAGCGGTCGGCGTGCAGGCAGGTGATTTCCAATAAATCCGACCAATTAATCCAAAAGTGTTGAAAGAAAGTGAAACAACCGTTTAAATACAGAATATTGACTTTTATATTTATATGTAATAAAATCAATAAGCTATGGTAGGTATTAAACAAAAATATGATTTTCTTACCACTGTCTCCAAGAGTAGCGATAGTAATGTATTGCTGGTGCAGCATAAAGAGTCATTGACAAAATATCTTTTAAAGTTAATTAAATCGAGCAATAATGACTTAAATAAAATTGAGATAAAAAAACGATTTTATCATGAAATAAACATCGTTTCATCTTTCGATCATCCCAATATCGGAAAACCGATTGATACACAAATTGATGAAGATGCTTTTGCCATTATTTATCCTTATGAAAAAGGAAACACCCTTGCCCAGCTATTTCATAACAGGGAAACATTCACGGAAAGTGATTCATTGCATATAATAAAACAGCTATTATTTGCATTGGAATACATTCACGAAAGAGGAATCGTTCATGCTGATATTAATCCGTATAATATTTATGTAACTGAAGAAAAAGGGGTATATTTATTAGATTTTGGATTGTCAATGACTGAAGAAGAAGCAAATAAAATACCGGAAGGTAGAATTGTCGGAACATTTCCATATTTGGCTCCGGAACAAATGGGCTTCACAAAATTTAAGATTGATAGGCGTACCGACCTTTTCTGCACTGTGATCATTCTTTATAAAATGATTGCGGGTAAGTTGCCGTTTCAAATGCAGGAGGATTCAATAAAAGATCTCCTTGATGCAGCAATAAAAAGGGACATCGTCGGCATAAAACATATCCCGCAATATTTAAATGAAATAATTATAAAGGGATTACGTCCTACGCCAGCAGACCGATATCAAACTGTAGAAGGGCTTCTTTACGATTTGTCCATTGCTATTGATAAGATTAAAACCAATAATAATGAATGCTTTGTAATTGGACAAAAAGATGCTATAGCCGCAATAAATCGAAAGAGACTATTCGTTGTCCGTGAAAATGAATTGGCTCTATTACAAAATGGTATTAAGCATGTAGTAAAAGAAAAAGAAGCGTCTTATTTATTGTATGGAAAATCAGGGATTGGAAAGACAGAACTTGTAAAGGAATTTAAAATAAAAGCAGATGAAATGAAAGTAGATTTTTTAACTGCTAGATGTAACCGGTTTACACCTACCCAGCCATATTCGATATATCGACAAATAATTATCGAATTTATACTAAACAATACATGCGCTGATAAAGATGAGAAGAATTCTATCAGAAAATCAATAAATAAAGAGTGCCTTGAATATTCGGGGATAATTTGCAAAATCGTGCCGGAAATGAAGGATTTATTTGATACCGTTCACGAAATAGGCATAATCGAAAAGGATAAAGAGGCTGACCGAATAATTCATGTACTGACCGAATTTATTGAAAAACTATGTAAGTTAAAAAAAACAATTTTATTTATAGACGACTTCCAGTGGGTTGATAGAATAACATCTAACATTGTTTTAAATCTAATTGATCATCGTATACCAATTATGGTGGTATGTAATTATAGAATCGCAGAAAACAATGAAAACCTATTTTGCTTTGAAAGAGATTTACGAACATGCGGATTTACTAAAATAATTAAAGTTAATGAATTTACAATAAAAGAAACAACGGAACTTGTTTTAAAACGATTCGGTCAGATTGAGGAAGCTGATGAACTTATAAGGATGTTACATACCAAGACGGACGGAGTTCCATTTGTCCTAACAGAAGCTATTAGGTATTTAGTAAACGATGCTCTTTTAACGGTAAGAGATAGAAGTTGGTTCTATAAAAAAGAAAGTGTTAGTGAATTGCCGGATAAATTCGACCCTGTTTCTCTTATTATGCAAAAATTAAATGGATTGAATGATGAAGAGAAGGAATTTCTAAAAGTATCATCGCTTATCGAAGGGAAAATCGATTGTTCAATAATTGAAAAAATAATTAACAAAAAAACATGCTCCCTGTCTGTAATTGCATCACGACTTGAAAGTATGGGGTTGATAGTAATGCAGATAAACGGGGGGTATACATTTATACATAACCGAATACAGGAATCAATTTCAGGTCGGATTGAAATAAATGAAAAGTATAATTTATATGAATTGATCGGCGATATTTATTATAAAATTGCGATAACCGATAAAGAAAAAATATTTAATGCGGCAGAATATTTTTTAAAAAGTAAAAATGCAAAAAAAGCAATGGAAATTTGTTACCAGGCAGCACTATATGCGACTGAAAAGATAGCATTTGACGTCGCTATCCGTTATTTTAAAAGACTTACATTGCTAGCAGATCAAAAACAAGCAAAATCAATTACTTCTATCGATTTAATTCAAGCAAAAATTACATTTGGAGATGTTTTAGCATTAACAGGTGCAAACGAACAGGCTTTAAATGTATTTAATAAAATTTATTTTGAAGAAAAAACGATAAATAAATATCAAAAATTACAGGTCAGCTACAAAATAGGTTCAATCTATCATAATATCGGTGACTTTGAATTATCCACGCCATATTTTATATCCGCATTAAATTCATTAGGGATTAAAATACATAAGAACAACGTTTCCATTATACGTGGGTTGATGTTTGAAATAGTTAAACTATTTGTCAAGCCTATTTGGTTGACATTTTGTTTCAATCCAAAAAGTGATCAATGGAGATTGCTGAAGTTGCGGATACTTAATAAATTGAGTTATTCAATGTATTTTAAGCATATGATTGCTTCAATGTATCTTCAGTTTCTCGCGAACAATTTGGCAGATCGTGTAGTGGATAGCTATGAAAAAGCAGAGGCATATTCGATGCATGGTATTGCATCATACCAAATATTTATGAAAAAAAGGGCTTTTAAATATCATAATAAGTCATCTGAAATTGCAAGAAAAATACATAGACAGGATGTCCTTGCATTTTCGAAATCCTTTGGCGGGCTATGTTATTATTATAACGGTTCATGGAGAAAAAGTGAAATATTATTATCTAAAAGTATTGAACTATTTAGTTCAATTGGTGACTTAAATAGTCAAATAATAAGTAAAGAACACATTTGGAAAATTGACTTAATGAAAGGTAAAATTGAAACAATACTTGATGACATGCAAAAGACAATTACGTTATGCAATAGGGTTCATGATCAATATTTTATGGTAGTGACAATGGCCGCTCAAAATCTGGTAAAATTTCTAAAAAATGGAAAACATGACAAAAAAGAATATGCCGAAATTCATGATCGCCTCAAGAAATTTGATTCTATTCTTTTTCATATCGAAGCTGGCAATTATCTTTTAAATAACGAAATCGAATTAGGGAAATATAAACGTGCTTATGAACGCGCAACTATACTATTACCATTAATATTAAAGAAATGTATAAACTCAGAATATCAGGTAAGAAGTTATAATTTGTTCTGTTATCTGATAGTGAAGGAGCTTCTTGATAGAAAAAGTGGAATTGCACAAATTGGCATCTCATCAAAAATACTTAAGAAAAAATTTATCAACAATAGCTTCATCCACTGGTTCTCATGTTTAAACTACCCAGCATACTGGGGCTCATACCATCGTAATCTCGCATGGTTTTGCGCATTGCAAAAGCACAAATGGCTTGCGCATCATTTCTTCAAAAAGGCTATCAAAGCTCATCATAAACTCGACATGCGTTACGAGGAAGCATGTTCCATCAGAGATTATGGTCGTTTTCTTGATGATTTCTGTGATCTTCCGGGTGAAGCACGTGACCGTTATACCGAAGCGTATAAAATATTTCAATGGTGCGGTGCTAAATTAGAAACCGATCGTTTAGAAGAATACCTGCATACTCATCGGGACAGAAAACAGACATTTATTGGTCATATGATGGATACCGAAGTTGAACCGGTCTTTGATGTCGGTTCCTCCTCCGGCGTCAACCTCCTCCGTTTCGAAACCCTCGTTGACGTAAGCAAGACCATTACCGAGACCGACGACCCCTCGATCCTCATGCGCCAGATTCTTTCAGCGATGATAACCGCGACAGGCGCGCAGTACGGCGGTCTTTTCATAAACAAATACGCCTACGACGGTCTCGAACCGATTGCAATGACGTTCGAGGGAAATGAAGTACCGATCAATGAAGTCCCTGTGTTTACGGACCTTATCAACAAGGTCAACGAAATCCACACGCTGCAGTGTACCGGCGAGACCGCCGTCGACAATGATACCGATACCGATTCCACCTACATCCGCTCCGACCTCTGCGTGCCGCTCAACTGGCGCGACAAATACCTCGGGTATGTGTATCTTGTCAATGACCGGGTGCGCGGTCTGTTCGGCGAGGGGGCGCAGAAGGCGGCGATGGTGCTTGCCGCTCAGGCGGGCATTCTTCTTGAAAACGCCGCCCTGCTGAGAAAACAGAGGGAGTTCAACGAGGAGTTGCAGCAGCAGGTGGCGTCTCAGACGAAGGATATTCTCCATAAAAACCAGCAGCTTGAGGATGCGAACCTGAAGCTGATCGAATCGGAGCGGATGAAGGGTATTTTGAGCGGAACCCTTGTGCATGACATTAAAAACTATGCTGCGGGGATCACCGGCAACCTTATCTACCTCAGTCGGCGCATGGAGAGTGATCCGAAGGCGCAACGTGTTATAGATGTGGTGTGTGAAACCTGTACCGATATCACGAGCATGGCCTCCAACCTGCTCGATATCGCCAAGATGGATGACGGCAAATTGGTAGTGAAGGAAGAGCTGATCGACTTCCAGTTCTTCGAGGGCGTGGCTGAGAAATTCGGGAAGAGCGCGCTTTTTGATGAGAAGGAAATCGTCACGAAAATCGTTCCGCCCGAAGAGGATTTCATTATATCCGCGGATGTTTATCTCATGGAGCGTGTGTTGCAGAACCTTTACAGCAATGCGGCGAAATACGCGCCGAAAGGAAGTTCGGTCGAATTGCGGTTCCATCATGAGGGCGGGGAAAACATTGTCTGTTTCTTCAATTCCGGAACCCCGATTCCCGATTCGGAAAAAGAGATTATGTTTGAGAAGTATGCGAGGCTTCAGACCCGGCAGTCACCCTACTCCAAAGGGCTCGGGCTGTTTTTCTGCAGGATGGTGGTGCAGGCTCACCACGGAAGGATATGGCTCGATACCGATCAGTCCGGGAACTATTTCAAACTGGCATTTCCCCGAAAAGATTTCATCAGAAGATTGAACGCCGCTTCGTAATCCCTTATCAGTTATTCAATTACTCCCAGATAGTAGATATTTTCCTCATCAATAAAATGCTCGAAGATTTCCTCATTATGCGAAATCATGAGGAGGCTGCCGCCCTGTGCCCGTTTTTCATCCAGGAGGTCGAGCACCTTTTTTACGCTGGTAAAATCGAGTCCGTTGAGCGGTTCGTCGAGGATGATAAGGTCGGTACCGAGGATGAGGGTGCGAAGCAGGTTGAGACGCTGCTTCTGCCCGCCGCTCAAGTAGGCGACCTTTTTGCGGAGGAACGAATCAACGATCGGACCGTCGAACAGTTCCGTCAAATGGTTGACAAGATCGCTCTCCGACGGGTGCTTTTTCAGCGGAAGGCCCTTGAAGGTCTCCCGGACGGTTGACGCAAGGTTAAGCGATTCGTCGGCGTGCTGGAAAACCATGCCCGCCCGTTTACCCCAGATCGAGGATGACCACAGCGACATCGGTGAACGGTCGGTTATGGAGATTCCGTCAAGCGCCATCGAAAACCGCTCGGCGCGGTAGATGCCCATGATGATTTTGGCGAGGGTCGTTTTTCCTATTCCGCTCGGGGCCTTGAGATAGACCATGTCGCCTTTGTTGATGAGGAGCGGCTGGAGGCGGGTACGTTGACTGTCGGCATAGATGGCCAGGCGGCGGCCGAAGATGGAAAATCGCGGCTGTACCTCGAGTACCGGTTCCACGACGAGATGCTTTGACGGATGCGGCCGAGGTGCGGCGAGCCAGTCAAGATACTCCCCGGGGGAGAAATCATTCACCGTGACCTCGTCTTCATCGAGCCGCGAGAGCTCCTTGAAATGGACTCGTTCGATGAGCTGCCGGTGCCGGTTATAGATTTCGCTTATGATTGAATAGTCGTGGGTGATGATAACGATGGTAAAGGGTTTTACTGCATATTTATTGAAAAGCAGTTCCAGAAAAAGGTTGCGAAAGGTATTGTCGAGGCTGCCGGTGGGTTCATCGAATACGAAGTAGGTCGGTTCGCCGGAGGGCGGGGAGGCGATCCAGGCATCGATCCTTTTAAAAGCCATTGCCAGGAGGATGCGCTGCTTTTCACCGCCGCTCGGCCGGTAGGGTTTGGGGAACACGTCGAGCAATTTTCTGATCGCCGCATCGGACGATGTCTGCCAGAGCCATGAGAGGATATCCTCTTCGTGTATCCCGGCAAGGCTGCCCTCGTTGAGCTGATCGCTGATGGTCATAAGCGGATTGAGGTGCGACGACGGCTCCTGGAAGACGAAAAAGCTGTTGCGTTTGATTGCCTGCGTCCACGGATCGTTGAGATGGCTGCCGTAGGAGTTGTTGTTGATTTCAATCTGCAGGTCGGTATTGTTCATAAAGCCGTAGAGCGCTTTTGAGAGCACTGATTTCCCGATGCCCGATTCACCGAAAAGGAACGTGATGCAGTTGTCAAAAACCGGATACCCGGAGACCCGGACGATGGACCGGCCGGCCGTGGCAACGGAGATGTCGAAGCCCCGCCTGTTCATAAACGGTGCCTTTCGGCATACCCGCACGAAATCTGATAGACGGCGAGGAGCGTGATCACGATAAGAAAGGCGACCGTCAGGCCCTGCAGGTGCTGGAAAAAGAGCTGCGGCATATAGGCGGGATTGGTCAGCGTGTTGCCGATAGCCAGGATGTCCTGCTTGCTGTCCATTTTGGCAAGCAGGCTGCCGAGCGTCGTCGGCAGCGTGACTGCGTTAACGTCCGATGAGAGCCCCACGGAAATGATGAAATCAACGCTGCATTGCAGAAACATCGCGCTGCCGAAAACGGAGATCAGTTTGTTGAGGATGTGAATTCTGCTGTTCTTCCAGAAAATGTCGAAGTTAATGATCCGCCACTGCGAAACCCCGCAGACGCGCAGTGCATTGAAAAAGTCAAGTTTCGTGTAATGGTCGATCCGTTCCCGCAGGAGGTCGATCACCTCGGGCATGATGAAACCGCTCATGCATATCGACATTAAAATAAAAGTGATCGCCTTGCCGGGGAGCAGACCGGCGGTCACCAGCGCCGCAATACCGATATACCCGAAAAGAATCCCCACGATCTGCGGAATCGAACGGATGAGGTTCAGAAGAAATGAAAGCACATAGAATCCGGAGCGTTTTTTTACACTGCCGAGACGGTGAAAAGCCAGGGTCATTATCCATGCCATCGCAAGGGTGAAACCGACGGAAAGCAGGGCGATGAAAAGGGTATTGATGAAACCATTGATGATCCGTTCGAAGGCAGGGCGGTTCAGAAAGAGATAATCCCAGATTCCCAGGCCGAAAAGCGCCCCGATCCAGATACAGAGCCATCGGCCGTCTTTTCCGGAAACGAATTTGACAAGCGGCGGTCTAGCGGTTTTCATAACGTCTCGATTCCCGGTGTACCAGAAGGTCGGTGGTGATCTCCGTCAATTTGACCGTGTAGAAAATGGCGAGCATGATGACGACCACCAGCGGATAGTTTTTATAGAGCAACTGACGGAGCAGCTCATAGGTCAGGTGGCCGTGGATGTTCAGGGCCATCTCGATGATGACCAGCCCGGTGATGAGAAACGACGCCTGTTCCTTGATGGTGGAAAGGTACTGGAACCGGGCGTTGCGGAAGATATGGTCGAAAACATGGCCGGAAAACCGTTTCGCCGGATTGAAAACGGACCGCAGGGAGATGCCGTCCGGACCGGAGAGGGTATAATCGCTCCGCAGATTTTTCACCAGCGCGTTTTCCACATATCCCTTCCTGCTTTCGGCCACAAGAAAAGCGTAGAATTTATTCATGTACATGATGAGCAGCCCGTTCGAAATGACCCCGAGAAGAATCATGAAGAAGGCGGAATCGGTATTGAATTCGGTGCGTATTGAATAGGCAATGACGTAGGCCGGGGAGAAGAGCACGGCATAGGCGATCGTTTTTCCGGCGGTCTGGACGGCTCTGATAAACAAAGGTGCGCGGGGCCTGCCGAGCAGGTCATGTTGCTGGCGGCGCTGCTGCTTGAAGATAAAGCGGAGCGATCCAAGCGTCTCCACGCCGTAATAGGTAAGCGCCATGACGATCAGATACATCAACAGGAATTTGAGGTACATTCCGGCGATTTCCCGGAAGGTCGCGATGGAAAGCCGCTTTGTCCGGTACGACGACTGCATTGATTTATTGAAGGCGTCCTCCCTGAAACGGATCAGTTCACTGATGAGCACGGCGTTGGTGTCGTGACGTCCCGGGTAATAAAGGTCCATGCAGTCGGCGAGAAGCGCCCGTTCGAAGGGGTCGTTTATTTTTGATATCGGAGCGTCAAGGAGATCTTTAATCCCGGCGTATTGCCGCTCGTGCACGGCGGTCGCGCGATGCTCAAAGAGTAACAGGGCACCGATTATAAGCAGCGTGACGAGGATAATACCGAGCATATGTTCGATGAGTCGTGCTCGCATACCGGTTATCGCGGTCCTATGGTGATGGCGCCGTCCCGGTAGAGGGCTGCGAACGGTTTCCCCAGGAGGATATATTCAATATCGGCGAGGATGTGCCGGGTGCTCGTTTCAAGTTGACTGACTGTTGCATCGGATCCCTTGAGCGCATACACATGCCGGTTTCCCGTCAATGAGTAATCCCAGTGCGGGATTGCCTTCTGCTGGCCGGTGATTGTGTTGAAAAAACGAAAAAGCGAATCGTAGCGTTCATTGACGTCAGCAAACCGTTTCATGATCCGGGTGTGCAGCATTGAAAAATCGTCCGGCTGATCGGCGGACTTTTTTTCAGGCATCCGGAATGCGCTCTTTGGAGCATTCGACCAGCCGTAAAACGGCTGTTTGCCCTGGCGGCAGAGGAAAGTCGTTCCGCGCCAGCCGAAAATACGGATTATGGTTTCGCCTTTTTTGAGCGTCACGACGGCGCCGCCCGCAGGGTGACGCTCGGTGAGCCGCAATGACGGGAGCGTAACAATGACAGTGTCGTAATACGGCGTACACCCCCGATAGCGCACCGCGGAGGATGTGGAGGGGAGACCCGCGGGTTTCCCCTTGTCGTCGAGCATGAGATAGTAGGTGGAAGCAAGGTGCGACAGGCGCATCGCCTGGGTGATCTGGTCGCCCATCGGCTGCCGTTCATTGACTATTTCAAATGGGGCGTTTCGAGCGATGGTTTTTTTCCATTCGGCGGAAAGCGGCTGCTCGTACTGGTCGAAAAGCTTGCATGCAACGGGGTCGCCGATGATGATAAAATCGACACATGGCGCGGCGGGCGGTTGCCCGATCGCCGCACCCAGAAGAAAAAAAGGAAAAATTCGTTTCCAATACTTCAAAAACGCCTCATCCGGATCGAATCGCGGAAATTAGCGCGTCCCGCCGCCGGTTGCCCGGTGGAGCAATCTCCCGGCGCCTCCGATTGCGTTATTTTCCTGCCATTTTTCAATCGTCGAAAGCTGCGAGGCGGTGCCGTATAGATCGATCGTTTTGCTGTCGAACTGCGTGCTGAAATAGGCGAGGGAGGGAAGCGAGAAAAGCCAGCTTCCAAGGGCCAGTTTCTGGTCGAGTTCGTCGATGAACCGCGCATAGGCCTGCTTGTCGCCTATTTCGCGCGTCGACATGAAGTTGAAAATATGGTCGAGCAACTGGCGGAATTCGGCTGCATGCGGAGATTCGTCCCCAAGGTCAAGGCGGAAGAAGTTCTTATCAGCAGTAAATGATTGTTCCGCGACGATCTGTTGGCCTTTGGGATCGATGGCGGTTACAAGGTTGACTTTATAGGTTTCGAAATCGGGTTCCCGCAGGAACACGTTGTAGACATCGAAGAGGAAATTGCTGCGGTAGCCGCTGAAGGGAACGAGCACCGCATCGTAGTTGCCCCGGCGGATTTCGTCGTTCTGGACCGCGCTCACTTTGATTTTTCCGCCGGTGACCGCCGGATCGTTGAGAATTTCGACCAGTTCGGCAAGCTCTTCGCGGAAATCTGCATTGAGGCATGTCTGGATGCGGACCGTGTCGGAGAGTATCGACAGGTCGGGGCTCCCGTATTCCTTGAGCGGCATGATGATTTCTTCTTCGATGTAATACGTCGTTGTCGGAAAGAGGCTGAAGTTGAGGTGTTCGTCGTAGTTGTCGCCGTCGCCGCGGTAGTTGGCGATATGGCGCTGCTGTTCGGTCCCGATACGGAAGAAACGATTCATCACTTTCTGATGGTCGATGACGGAGCGGACGGCAATGCGCTGTTCGAGCGATAGCCGTTTGACGTTAAATAACACGGCGAAGAAACAGGTGCTGATGCTCGATTTGTAAAAGAATTTGGCGCTGTCGCGGACGATGGGAGCGATCGATCCGAACGGTGTACTCAGCATCGCGTTGATGTTGCGGTTTTTCAGTTCCGTCGAGTAGGTGCTGTTGTCGATGAACGGTTTGAGGTTCAGCAGCGGAACCGTGGCGCCGCCGTCGGGCGTTTTATGGAAGAACAGCTTGTCCTCGATTTCTCCTGCGTAAAGGTACGGCCCGCTTCCCGTCATGTAGGTGGGTGCGTTCATTTCCGACGTTCCGGGGATAATTTTAAACGAGAGCACCTCTTTGATGTCGGGCTCGATCCATTGCCGGTCGCCGCGGAACTGGAATGTGATTTCGTTGTTTTCGTCGGGTCCGGCAAAGTCAAAATCGGGAACCGCCTGCGAAACCAGAATGTAATCCGGCGAAATGCTGCCGAGCGACTGGATGCGCCGCAGGGTAAACCGCAGGTCGTTGGCGGTGAACTGTACCGTCTGCGCTTCGCTGACGGCGATTTTTTCCTTCTCCATGGTGACGGAATAGCTTGAATGCCACTTTTTGGACGGTTTCAGGCGGACCGACACGGTACTTTTCTCGTCGATCCCCATAAACTCCCCGAGGCCGTCTTCGTAGATGATGCCGCTCGGGTTGGCCGAAACGTTGAAAAGACCGTCGAACAGCACCTCATCAATTTTATCGGCGATCGGTACCGCGCTGGGGATATGGGGGTCGACGCGCGGTTTCTGATGGGCGATGTAGGGGATGACGATCCGGCCGCTCAGGTTCTTGCCGAAAACGAAGTAGTAGACGAGTCCCGCGGTGACGGCGATGCCGAGAATCAGGGAAATGATGATCGCTTTTTTCATGGATGGCTCCTCAAATGGTTGCTGGTGTCGGGTTGTTAATTTTTCTTGATGATCGGTTTCTGCACCATGATGCTCACCGGGTGTACCTTGAATGACGGGTGGGAAAAAGTTATTTCAAGTATGTTGCCCTTTCCTTTGGTCATCTGTACCGGCGTGATCTGGCATTCGTAGTTGTTTGCCGCGGTGGGGGACGAGATGGTGAAGCGGCCCTCGTTCTTGAGCTCTTTCTTGTTGAGGGTGATTTTATCGTACCACTGCTCCGCGGCGGCATTCTGTGCCACTTCCTTCTCCAGCTTGATATTGACATCATAGACGGGAAAGTTGGCCTCGGTTTCGATATCGACGTTGATGCGGACCATGTACTTGTTTTTTCCCCTTTTGGACGATGTGAGGGGAAGCGCGAAGATGCGGCGGTAATCCTTAGGCTTGACGATCCACTTCATTGCGGTCGGGTTGCATTCGGCGATGCGGATCTTGACCTTTTTGTCGTCTCCTTTATAGTAGGTTCCGTGGGTGACGATTGCACGGGCCTTGAGCACGCCGTTATCGTCGGGCCTGGCGATGAAATCTTTGTAAAGGAGGCTGATCGCCTTTGACGGGAATTCGTTGTCTTTCATTTTGGCCAGGTGGGCGACAAGGTCGTTTTTCCGCTGGACGAGTTCGCTTCGCGAACCGGATGAAAAAGTGATGTCGTAGGCGGGGAGAAAGACCGAATCGGAATAGAGCGAATCGACATTTTCGACGGTCTTGAAATTCTCTTCAACGAATTTGTTGATTCGTGCGCGCGAATACCGGTCGACCTTGGTATAGAGCGAGTCCTCGTACTCGTCGACGACCGCCTTTTTGATCGGCAGAATCTCGGCGGGATTGAGGAAATTCTTGTCTTCATGAAGGCCCCGGAGGTTTTTCTCGGCGAGGGGCCAGTTCTTGCCGTTAAGCGCTTCGCCGATCCGGTTCCCCTGTTCCTCGACCGACATTTTATCAAGCGCGGCGTATTTGTTGAGCAGGAAGACAAGGTGCGATTTCTGCTTGAGAAGGCCGAGCATGGCGCCGTACTCTTTCTGCGCCTTGAGGATATTGAGGTTCGGTATCATGGCGTCCGCTTCCTGGTAACCGGCGAGATCGGCGTCGATCTGTTTTGTGAAGGCGTCGATCTCATTGTTGAGGTTCTCCGCGCAATTGTAATCGGCGTAGTCACCGTAGTCTTCACCGAGCTTCCGGGGCACGTTGTTTTTGACGGCCTGTGCCCGCGTGACGATTGATTTGAAGAAAATATCGGTCGGCATGTTTTTATCCGCCTCGATGGCCTGATGGATCTGTTTGAGGGAATCCTGTGCGGCGATAAGAGCGGTGCTCCGTTCGTTGAAGTCCTTAACAAATGATGCAAGTGCCGTATACTCCGCCGGCGCGGTAATCGCTGCCGCCTTGTAAAGATCGCCGACACGAAGCAGTTCCTTCACGAAAAAAGTCTCCTGTTCGAACGGCTTAATGTCATTTTTTCCTTTCAATCGCTGGTTGTAAAAGGGCGTGATTTCGGTCAGGCGTTTTCCGATGACCGATTTCGCCTCGGTAACGACTGCGGGAGCGATATTGTCTTTACCCGAAAAAAAAGTGACAAAATCCTCAACCGCTTTCACCAGTTCGAGGGGGTTGCCGCGGCAGGCCAACTCACCGGAAAAAAAATTCAGTGTCGCGAGATACGCATCCTGAAATTTCATTTCTTCTTCGATTTCAGCCTTGAGCTTTTTGTAATTGAGGTAGGCTTCATCCTGTGAATTGATAATTGAAGAGGGGAAGATGCTTTCGATGGCGAGAAGCTGCTTGTATACCTCTCCGATATTCGAACGGTGCTGTGTAACCGTATCGATTGCTTTGGAAAAATTCATTCCTTCGAGATGTTTGCCCGGACCGATCGATTCATACGTTTTCCGTTCGACCCGGTTGCCGGCGAGAATCTCATTGTAGGAAGCATGCTTGGTCTCGAATTTGAAACGCCACTGGGGGGAATATCGATAATTTATATGGAGCGGCAGATCGGCTTTAATTCCCTCCATGATAAAGTAATAGTCGGTCCCGCCCTTCAAGACCGGAAAGACACTGAGCGTGTCGGTCTCCGATTCGTCGGTAATTTCCCCGCCCGGTTTCTTCTTTTCAATCAGCTCCTTTGTCAAATAATTAATGAACGTTTTTTTCTGTTTATTGGAAATGACAAGGTAGAAATTATCTTCCTGCGGCGCCGGAAAAAGAATGAAGTATTTCTTCTCTTTCTTGAGCATGAAATCCTTCTTATTGTTTTTGAGCTCGATATAACCCTTCTCTGCAGGGGAAAGTTCCGGCTTCGGCTGCAACTGTTTGTAGGGCGCGCAAACGAGAAGAAAAAGAACGCTGCTTACAATAAAAAGACGTAATTTCATCGAACTACCCCCTTCAAGGTTGTGTGGGTCGATATGGTATGAAATCTTTTTCGATGCGATTTCCAGTAATATAATGAGTGGGCTTGCCGGGATGGTAGGATTTCTGGAATTTAAGGGGAGGGGGGGGCGATTCCAATCCACTATCTTACGGGATCAAGATCTTGATCCCGTACTCATTATGTACTCATTACACACCTCAATATTCATTATTAAGGAGTTCCAGCCTTAAATCCTTCTTCAGTTTGACAAGGGCCCTTTGCTTGATCTGCCGTATGCGCTCACGGGTCAGTTTGAAATGGCGGCCGATCTCATCGAGTGTGCGGGCGCTTCCCCTGCCGATACCGAAATACATGGTAATGATCTCTCTTTCACGATCGGAAAGATTTTCAAGGGATCGTAGGATCGCTTTTCTGAAGGTTAAACGGGCGATACCATTATCGGGCAGTTCCTGGTCTTTGTCATGGAGCAGATTGATAAGCCCCGGAGTGTCATTTTGATCCAGGGGCGCATCCAGCGACACATGCGTGTCGGTGATCGACATGTTTTCCCGGACGACGCCTTCTTTCATACCGAGTTCCCGGGCGATTTCCGCGGCTTCCGGGGAACGTTGGACCCGTTGTTCGAGTCTACTGCGCACCTTTCCTATCCGGTAAACCGCGCCGCTTCGGTTGAGCGGCAATCTGACGATGCGCGATTGTTCTGCGAGCGCCTGCAGTATCGCCTGCCGTATCCACCATACCGCATATGAAATAAACTTGAAATTTTTTGTTTCGTCAAAATGCATCGAAGCTCTTATAAGGCCTAAATTGCCTTCGTTAATTACATCGCATAAAGGTAACCCCTGATACTGATAGTTGCGGCTCACACCGACAACGAAACGGAGGTTGGCTTTTATCAGCAGTTCGCGCGCACCGGCTTCGCCGTTGCGTATCCGGGCCATCAACGCTACCTCCTCGGTACGGGACAGCGGCTTGTTGTATCTGATCTCTCTGAAATAATTTTCCAGACAGGCGTCCGTTAATGGCGCAATAACACTTTTAAGGTTTCGAGAAGCCATGGCTTCCTTTGAAGGTGGTGAGATATCCAATTGCAGTTGACTCTGCAATCGAAACTTAAAATAAACGAACACTTAAGAGAAATGGGAGCTATCAACCATGGAATGGAAGATTGTCCGGCCCCACCGATCCTTCCATTTCCATTGCGGGCTCTCCCAAACAGTAACATTATGAAAAGCAGCGGTTCCTTTAAGCTTTGCTCCGACGCTATAACCGAAAAATCGAGAGAAGGGCTTGTATATGGAGTAAGCAACTTTTTCTATCCCCAATATAGCTTCAGCCGGTAAAATACACAACGAAACAGGGTGCCTGAATAATAAAAACAATCGAATAAATAAAAATTATTGATTTATCTGGCATTATTGTTTTAATAGAGGTATATTCATTAAATAGCATTTTAAAATGAAAAGCCGTATGTCCTCTCATTCACTGCATTTTACATCCTCACAAGAGTACTTCAGGTGAAAGCAGATCTCTACGGTTATTCGCGGCTGTATACCGTTGTTATTTCTGGTTGTTTTTCAAACAATACAATTCGATATACCTTACATTCTTTTTCGTTTTACAATAATGTTAAGGAATGTCGAAGACACACTTTTACCTTTTAAGGAGAAAGGATATATGGCACAAAAGCTTTATATCGGCAATTTGTCGTTCAATGCCACGGAAGAAGGACTTCGTACGCTGTTTTCTCAATACGGAGAGGTTACATCGGTGTCGCTTATGACCGATCGTGATACCGGACGTCCCCGCGGTTTCGGATTTGTTGAGATGGAAAATGCCGAAGCTGCAATCGCTGCTTTAAATGAAAAGGAATTCGAAGGCAGGGCATTGAAAGTTGACATAGCTCGCGAACGTGCTCCACGGGGTGATCGCGGCGGTTTCAATAATCGTGGAGGAGGAGGGGGCGGCAATTTTCATGGGGGAAGACGATTTGGCGGCAGAGATAACCGGTATTGACAAGTCCTGATAATCGAATTTTTTCTCAAATAATTACTTCTTGTTCTAGTAAGGATAGTAATTACTCTTTCAGGGATTTTCGACAAAGAAACCGGGGCTTACACCGGTGGAGTACAATGCCATAGACGAGAGCGATACTGTTCGTCGAGAGCGAAGAGTGTCCCCTTTCCGCAATAGTTTGCTAAAGCGGGTGCGCAGGCGGCAATCCGATACGGCAAAGGTAGATGGTGAAGACAGGTGGTGAGGACTGACCACCATTAGTAAACTGTCTACCGTATCCGGTGTTGAAAAGGTGATTGTTATTAATAAACCGTTCATACAGAAAGTGACGTTCATATGCCGGCTGATCTCTACGTAGGAAACCTTCCACATAGTGCCACCGAATTGCAGATTAAGGCACATTTCGATCCGGTTGGACAGGTACACTCCATCCGGATAATGACTGATCGCAAAGGAAGATCGCGCTGTTTCGGCTTCCTACAAATTGATAATCCTGAAGAGGTGGTAATGAAACTCAATGAGAAGGAGTTTCAGGGACGTAAATTGCGCGTATCACGGGCTATTCCGGAAATGCCCTATCGCCCTACATTTCATCGTTTTCGTCGCGGAGGCGGAGGGCGGTAAACTGCGATGTCGCGCTGCCGATACCCTTAATCAAGGTGCATGAGGTAAAAAGATCCCCCCGCTTCTCGTCACATCGGGGAGGAATGCCATGAATGGGGCTATGTTCCGGTGATGATGTATAAAATCCGGCAACAGTATACTGTTTCCACCATCGACGATCCGGCGCGTGCAACTCTTAATGAATTGAAACGGCTGAATATGCCTGTTAAGCCGGGGCAGGCGATCTGTATTGCCGTGGGGAGCCGGGGCATCGACAGCATCGACCGGATCACCCGTGCTGTAGTTGATTTCGTTACATCATGCCGTGCGCGACCGTTCATCATTCCGGCAATGGGAAGCCACGGCGGCGCGACACCCGAAGGGCAGCGCGAGGTGCTTGCCGGATACGGCATCACCGGAAAAAGCATGGATGCGCCGATCGATGCGTCCATGGACGTCGAAGAGCTTGCCGGGGGAGCGGAGTACCGTCTCTTTATCAGCCGTGCAGCAAACCGTGCCGACGGTACCATTCTCATCAACCGCATCAAGCCGCATACCGACTATCATGGAACTTATGAAAGCGGCCTGGTCAAAATGAGTGTGATCGGGCTTGGAAAACATGCCCAGGCGCTCGAAATACACCGGTTCGGGGTTCGGGGGCTCAAGGAACTTCTCCCCCGGGCCGCGCGGCGTATCTTTTCAACCGGTAAAGTGCTCGCCGGGGTCGCGATTGTTGAGAATGCGCTCGACAAGCCGACCCGTATCGAGGCGGTTCCCGTTGAAGCCGTCATGGAACGTGAACCGGCCCTTCTGGCGATGGCCCGCGACAATATGGCGCGCCTGCCCGTTGATGAGATCGATCTGCTGATCGTCGATTATATCGGCAAGGACTTCAGCGGCACGGGTCTTGACACGAATATCATCGGGAGGATGCGGATCCGCGGCGAGCCTGAGCCGCAGCGCCCGTCGATAAAGAGTATTGTCGTGCGGGACATATCGGAACGGTCGCACGGCAATGCACTTGGGATCGGCCTTGCCGATGTTATTACCCGGCGGTTATATGACAAAATCGACTATGCCGGAATGTATGAAAACGCGACCACCAGCACCTTTTTCGAACGGGTAAAGGTGCCGATGGTCGCCGAAACCGATGCGGAGGCGCTCCACCGTGCGCTGCGCTGTTGTGGACCGGTGGTGAGCGGGGAAGAACGGGTCGTGCGTATCCGCAACACACTGCATCTCGATCACATGTATGTGTCGGAAGCGATCCGTCGGGAGCTTGAATCGAGGGAGACAATCACCGTAGTATCAGGCCCCCAGCCTCTTTGCGAAGGAAATGAATTCCCGGAGTTCTGAAGCGTCGCTGATGCCGGCAGGTAATCCGGCCTTTTACGATCGCATTACCGGTAGAGGGCGTTCGACACTTTTTCAACCGCTGCGTCGAGCGCTTGGTCGAGGGCGCCGCCGACGATCGACGATGCGAACTCTCCGTTTTCGAGATCGAAAGGCATTTCGCCGATGGTGTTCCACGAGTTCTGGTTGTTTTTTCTGCCGGTTTGTTCGCCGCTCACTGTTGCCGTGTAAACCTCCGCCTTTTCCTCAGCGTCGAAAATGAACAGATCGATGCTGATCCGGCCTATGGAACGTTCATGGTACTCGTCGGCGCGGACGGTGATCTCGGCATGGTTGACAATATCGAAAAACGTGACGGTTCCCGAAATGACGAACCGCGCTTTCGCCTTTGCCGCCGCATCGGCGGGGGCAGGGGATGCCGAATCGATTGCCGTTATATTCAGACGGCTGTATGCGGAAAGGAGCCGCGTGGCGAGCATTCGCGGCACCGCATGGCCGATGTCCCACGCGCCCCCGTACTTTGATGCATTGGTAAACGGCAGGATGATGCATTTTTCATCCATATTGCCTGATATGATCAGCCGGTCCCGCCTCCCTTGCGCCAGATGTGTCGCCACTTCGAAATCAATAACGTCTCGGGGAACCCATAAACGCAGCGAGTCGAGGTCGGCGGTGAGGAGCGCCGAGGTGACAATCGGATCGGTCTCCCTTTCGATAACGGTTTTACTCGGAGCACCCAGAAATGCAGAAACACCCTTTTGGATGCATCCCACCCTTATCGTGCCGCAGATCACCTTGACACTAGTGAGCCCGGTTTCCGCTTCAACGCCTACGGCAAAGGAGGTTCCCCGGATGGTTATAACGGAGGTGGGTGTATACATACGCATCTCTTCCTTGCGTTTTCCGGGCAGCGCTTTTTTGATAATGAAGAACACGCTGCCCATGAATACGGTCGCATAATTTAAAAGTTTATTCTTTTCCCGGTTGGTTCCGATATTCACCAGAACCTGTGAACCTCCGCGCATAAACGCCACTGTTTTATCCGGCCAGCGCAGCCGGCCGACTCCGCCCTGAATAATACGGACAATATCGTTATTGTATAATTTTTCATCCTGCCTGATGGATACCCATTGTGTGGATCCGGCTCGCTGTACTTCGGCGCTCCCGGAAAGCGAATCGAGTATCACCGCAGGCCCGGCACTTCGTGCAGGAATCGTTGAGAGTAAGATAATGCTGTAGAAAAGAACCGATTGGACATTATTTCGCATGAATTTTTCCTCTGAGGCGGTTATTCCGATGCGGATGCGGCAGCGGCGGGTGGATGTCACCTGTCGTTATCGGTAAGTCTCATTATTACATTATATTGCCACATTCGTGATTGTTCAAGTATTCCATTACTTTCTCTTGAAACCGGGAAAGGGAGTTCTTATATTCTGACTTTCCAGCAATGCGGTTTTAGCCGCTGTTCATCGGTAAATAAACAAAGGAGACGATATGAAGATTCCCTTAAGAAGCGCTGAAACGACGCAGGGACGCCGGATGGCGGGCGCACGAAGTCTGTGGCGGGCCAACGGGATGCGTGAGGATCAGATCGGCAGGCCGGTTATTGCGGTCGTCAATTCCTTCACCCAGTTTGTTCCCGGACATGTGCACCTGCATGAAATCGGGCAGCGGGTGAAAAAGTTGATCGATGCGCAGGGCTGCTTCGCAGCGGAGTTCGATACGATCGCCATCGACGACGGGATCGCCATGGGGCACGACGGAATGCTGTATTCGTTGCCGTCACGCGACCTTATCGCCGACAGTGTCGAATACATGTGCAATGCACACAAGGTTGATGCCATGGTCTGCATCACCAATTGCGATAAAATCACCCCCGGAATGCTGATGGCAGCGATGCGGCTCAACATCCCCGCGATTGTCGTTTCCGGCGGTCCCATGGAGGCCGGTATCTATAATGGTAAGAAGTATGATCTTGTCGATGCCATGGTGATGGCCGCCGATAACGGGGTCTCCGACGAAGAAATCACAGCGATCGAACAGATCGCCTGCCCGAGTTGCGGCTCCTGTTCGGGCATGTTTACCGCAAATTCGATGAACTGTCTCACTGAAGCGCTCGGGATGGCGCTGCCCGGCAATGGGACCATCGTCGCAACACACGCTTCACGTCTCTCTCTGTTCGATAAAGCGGCAGAGAGAATTGTTGAAATGACCAGTAGCTATTATGAGAAGGGGGACACTTCGGTGCTGCCGCGCTCCATCGCGACAAAAGCGGCATTCCTCAATGCCATGTCGCTTGATATCGCGATGGGAGGATCGACCAACACGGTATTGCACCTGCTCGCGATCGCCCATGCGGCGCAGGTCGATTTTACCATGAATGATATCGACAAACTTTCCCGGAAAATACCGGTACTCTGCAAAGTGGCCCCGAGTTCTTCCTACCATCTCGAAGATGTCAACAGGGCCGGCGGCGTCATGGCCATTCTCGGCGAGCTCGACCGCAGCGGCCTTATCGATCCGTCGGTACGGCGCGTCGATGCCGCAACGCTCGGCGACGTGCTCGCGGCGCATGATGTCATGCGTACGTCATGCGCCGAGGCCGCGAAACAGCTCTATAGAAGCGCTCCCGCCGGTACCGGCAGAAACCTTGTTCTCGGCTCCCAGCAGACCTACGCCGAACTTGACCTCGATCGTCAAAACGGATGCATCCGTGACAGCAGGCACTGCTATCTGCGTGACGGCGGGCTGGCGGTGCTTTTCGGGAACATCGCGGAGAAGGGGTGCATTGTCAAGACCGCCGGCGTCGACGAATCGATCCTGAAGTTCAGCGGCACCGCGCGCGTGTATGATTCGCAGGAGGCGGCCTGCGAAGGCATCCTGCATGATGTAAAGGCCGGTGATGTGGTGGTGATCCGGTATGAAGGGCCGAAGGGCGGCCCGGGAATGCAGGAGATGCTCTACCCGACCTCCTACATCAAATCCCGTCACCTCGGGAAAGCGTGCGCGCTCATCACCGACGGCCGTTTTTCCGGCGGAACGTCGGGGTTATCAATCGGTCATGTCTCTCCCGAAGCCGCCGCCGGCGGCGCTATCGCGCTCGTCCGCAACGGCGATACGATCGATATCGATATTACGGCACGGTTGATCACTCTGCGTGTCAATGATGAGACGCTGGCCGGGCGCCGGCGTGAAGAGGAGACAAAGGGTGAGGCCGCCGCGTTCAGTCCGCAGCATCGAAAACGTGACGTTTCGCAGGCGCTTCGCGCCTATGCGTTGTTAGTTGCATCGGCCGACCGGGGGGCGGTACGGATCCTTCCCGGCGAGGAAGAGTGACAGCCGATACGCAATGGAACCTTGCCTCCCCGACAAATGGTGAGCGATCAGCGCGGCCATGACGCCGATGGTCATGCCGGTGCAGCCGTCAGGCGAACGCCTGCAGGCCGGGGAGTAAGTGCCAGCCTGCCTCTCGACGAGAGCGTCGTTTATATGGGACCTCTGAATAATTTAATGAAAAGTGAGTATATTTGATGCAAATGAACGTTTATTTTGTTCTTTTTCACTAATTCTATCCGGAACCGAAACAGTAACCACATCACGGGAGAGTTTTATCGATGATTCGGTCGCTTCAAAAAGCATGCATAGTATCTTTAATCCTCTATTTACACGCTTCAGCAACCCTTCTTCCCTATCCTTCGCCGCTTCCGGCGGTGAGTACCTCCTACGATACCATTCTCTTGAAAACCTGGCAGGGAATAAAAAAACGGTTGATCGATCCTTATTCGATACCCTTTGTACACCGTCCCCGCTCGGAGGAACCGCACGATGCTGTTTCCGAAGGGATTGGGTATGGTATGATCCTTGCACTTTACTGCAATGATCAGACCTACTTCAATAAAATCTGGGATGCCGGTGAGCAATATATGTGGGATGATAATGCTCACCACTACACTTGGCGTGTCAACCAGGACGGGTCAGGCATGGGAACAGGGGGGGCCGCAACCGATGCCGAACAGGATATTGCACTCGGGCTTATTTTTGCCGATGGACTCGTGAAGAAAGGAATCTGGAGCACGCACCAAAGCCCCAAAGGAGCGGATTATGCCGTCCGGGCCCAGGCTATTATCAATAATATCTGGGCTAATTGTGTTGAAGAGGGAAAATATCTCCGTCCAGGTGCAGTCTGGGGCGGGCGTGGATTTCTCAACCCCGGTTATTTTGCACCGGCATTCTATCGGGTATTTGATGAGTTTGAGCAGGAGAGCCATAACTGGTCTGCGCTTATCGATCAGTGTTACCAGACGATTGCGGCATCACCTGGATTTGACAACGGGATTGTTCCCGACTGGATGCAGCCCGATGGAAAATATGCATCGTCGGATCAACTCGGCTACAATGCCTATGCAGAGGGCATGTTTATGTATAAAGATGGGATCAGGGCCCTCTGGCGGCTTGCGACCGATTGTATCTGGTACAACGAACCTCGTGCAAAACAGGCCCTCGATAACGCTTTCGCTTTCATTCAAACCCCCGACCGCGCCAATTTTTTCCAGATGGACGGGAGTCTGCCTGCGCCGACCGATTCCTTCAAGCTGGGAAAACAGATCGAAGAGAATAAATTAATGCGGCCCCGACGCGAACACAGTGCCTTGACAACAGGCATGTGGGCGACCGCGGCGATGGCCGCGGGCGGGCCTCAGGCGGCCGAGCCGTTCAGTGAAGAGCTGCTGCGATTCTATGAGGGTGCCGATTACTGGGGCAGGTCGTCCGATCCGGACAATGAGGATACCCTTCATAACGAAATGTATTTCGACCAATTCATGGCCTGGTTCGGCGCTTCGCTGATTTCGGGAGTGTTCACCAATCTTTGGGAAGATTTCAAGGACTCCCTTCCTGAGGTCGCCGTGGCCCTGAAAGATACGCCGGTGGTTGCGCCGCTCGATATCGACGCGAACAGAGAACCGTTACTGATAAGAGCCCTCTTCACCAAACCGGCGCGCTGGAGCGTGGAACTGCGGCACTGGGACATCGATACCGCCGCAGTGCAGTTTACCGGCAGCGGCGCAGAGGTCGCCCTGGAGTGGAGCGGCACATCAGCGGATGGAAAGGGTATGCCGCAGGGTGCCTATCGCGTAACCATCTCCGCCCGCGGGATGAACGGCTCCTATACCAAAATGGTATGGCTGGGCCGCTCGCTTGATCTCAAATCGGGAAGCAGGCTTATCATCGACAATTTTATCGACGGCGACCTCAAGCCCTATTTCGGTTCGCACTGGGGGAGCTACACCGAACAGAGCGACGGGAAAAACGGGAAAACCGCCATCAAACGGCTCGCGGTTGCCTCCGAGGAAACCCCGCCTGCCCTCCACTGGGCGTTTCGTCTTGACGGAAGCCAGCAGCTCGGGTTCAATCCCTATGCCGCACTTGAATGGAACTGCGCGTCAGAGGACAGCGGTTTCCTTGTTACCGGCCTCGACACGCTCGTTTTTTCGGCGCGGTCGTCGTCCGATCTGGCGTTGTCGGTGCAGTTTATCACCAGCGATATCGGTGATCACACCTTTTTTGAAGACTCCGTTTCGCTGAGTACGCAAGTAAAGGAGTATTGCCTTGCGGTTAAGGAATTCAGGCGGCGTCTGGGCGGTTCCGGGGGGTCGCTCGACCTTTCGAAATGCACCGCCATCCGGTTCCAGGCGCAGGGCCCCGACGGAACGGAAAATGAAATCATCATGGAGAAGATGCTTTTTGCCGGGAACCTCGCTTCGCTTTATTCCTCGCCGCCACCCTATCTCCCTCCCGAACAGGGTATCGGCGTTCACGGCACGCGGCGGTGTGCGGCCGTAAGTATCCGGACCATACGGACGCCGCGGTCAGTCGTCATTGAGCTTCCGTCGCCGTTTTCCGCCGCCACGCTTGATATTGTCGCGATTACCGGACGGAGGGTGAAACGGATACTATCAGCAAACGATCAACGCGTGTGCTGGGATTTTACCGGCCCGGACGGGGCGCTTGTGCCGGCCGCATGCTATATCGCCGTGATACGCTCCGGGAGGCTGGTATACCGGGTGCTCTTGCATCATCTGCCGTAACCCTCCGCAGGTAGTATTTTTCACGTCACAACCCCGTTATCCGAAGGAAACGGCAGTTTCGTTATGACCAACCATATAAAAAAGGCCGTCGAAACGGCGCTTCTTCCTCATGTGCAGAAACCGATGCGGTATGCGGGGGGTGAACTCAATTGTATCCGTAAAGATCTCTCCGCCGTCAGCGTCCACGGGGTCCTCTGTTTTCCCGATCTGTACGATATCGGGATGTCGCACACGGGGTTGCAGATTCTTTACCATATTGTCAACCGTATGGATCATTGGGCGCTCTCGCGCTGTTTCCATCCCTGGAGTGATGCCGAGGCGGTCATGCGGCGGCAGGGGATACCGCTCTATACGCTCGAGTACTTCACTCCTGTCCGTGAAGCGGACTGGATCGGATTCTCGGTCCAGTATGAACTGCACTGCACCAATATCGTCAACATGATCGATCTGGCCGGAGTCTCGCCGCTGCGCAGCGGCCGGACCGATCGCGATCCACTCGTGATGGCAGGGGGTCCCTGCGTCGGGAACCCGGAGCCGCTCGCGCCTTTTATCGATCTGTTCGTTATCGGAGACGGAGAAGAGGCGATAGTGCGCATCATCAGGATTCTGGAGCGGGGAAAAGCGGCCGGCCTATCCCGAACGGAGCTTTTACGGCAGGCGGCAATGATAGAGGGGGTTTATGTTCCGGCACGTTACGATGTCGTCCGGTCGGGCACCTTCCTGATACCGCAGATGAGTGGCGCCGTTCCACAACCGGTACGTGCGGCAAAAATACCGGTTCTTGACGATGAATACTATCCCCGCAGACCGTTGGTACCGCTCATCGAGGTGGTTCATCACCGGCTTGCGGTTGAAGTGATGCGGGGCTGTACACGCGGGTGCCGTTTCTGCAGCGCGGGAATGTACTACCGTCCGGTCCGTGAGAGGGCGGCAGCGGCGGTGTGCGGGCAGATAAAAAACGGCATTGAAACGACCGGATGGCAGGAGGTCGGTCTGCTCAGCCTCTCCACCGCCGATTACTCCCCGCTTTCACCGCTCCTACAGTCCCTGCAATCCCTCCGGCGTGCCTACCATATTTCCTGTGCCCTGCCCTCCACACGCCTCGATGCGCTTTCATCCGATCAACTTGATTTGTTCAGCAAAGTATCAGCGGTTTCATCGTTTACCATAGCGCCCGAAGCGGGGAGCGAGCGGCTCCGCAGGGTTATCAATAAAAATTTTACCGACGATACCATTTATGCGGCGGTGACCGAGCTGATGCGCCGCAATGTGCAGACGCTCAAACTCTATTTCATGCTGGGATTGCCGACAGAAACGCAGGAAGATGTCGAGGCGATCGCGGCCATGGTAATCCGTATCGCCGGGGTCGTACGCGCCGCCTCGGCTCGACGGACGGTCGCCGTTTCACTTTCGCCGTTTTCTCCCAAGCCGCATACCCCTTTTGAGCGCGAACGGATGGAGGATCCGCGTAATATCATCGAGAAGGGGGCTGCGGTCAAGCGGTCGCTCCGTCATTGTAAAAATGTAAAGGTAACCTACCGCAATCCCGATCAGACCGTGCTTGAAACGATCCTGGCGCGCGGCGATCGTGCGGTCGGGAACCTTGTGTATCATGCCTGGCGGCAGGGGGCGCGGTTTGACGGCTGGAATGAGTGCTTCGAGCTGCGGCGATGGGTTGACGCGGCGGCCGCATTGTCAATTGATATAGAGCCGTTTTTGAGCGCCGTTGCCCCTGAACAGCCGCTTCCCTGGTCGGCAGTGAGTACCGGTGTTGCCTCCGCATTCCTTGAAGATGAACGGCGGCGGGCCTATCGGGAGGAAACAACACCCGATTGCAGGGACTCCCGATGCGGCGGGTGCGGGATATGTACTCCGGCGCTGCAGCCCGTCTACCATCGTGAGAAGACGCCGTATGCCTCCGGTGTCGAGTGTGGGGAAGTCTCCATAAATACCGGGAGAAATGCCGTTTATTTTTACCGTTTCTTTTATCGCAAAACCGGTGTCATGCGTTTTCTCGGCCATCTCGATATGGTCGCCGTTATTCATCGCGCCTGCCGCATGGCACAGATTCCGCTTGCCTTTTCACATGGTTTCAATCCGCTTCCCCGGATAGCATTCGGTCCGCCGCTTCCTTTTGGAGTGGAGGGAATACATGAGGCATTCGATGCGGCAATGACCGATGAACCGGACATCGACCTGTTAATAATGAACCGCCGGTTGCCTGAAGGATTGAAAATTGAGGGGTACCATTCAATCCCCAGGGGAGAGCCGTCGTTAAATGAAGCGATTATCGCAGCGACCTATCATTTTCTTCCCCTGGAATCGGTTGATGGGCAAATGGTGTCAGAGCAGATTGGAGAACTTCTTTCACGCGAGTCGATCATTATCCGCATTGAGAAGAAAGGGGTAAGAAAAGAGAAAGATATTCGCCATGGAATAATTGATCTGTCGATTGCAGCGCGGGGGAACTTGTTGAAAGCCGTTCTTTTTATGAAATCCCCCCATTCATGCAAACCGTCCGAACTGCTTTCTGCGCTTTTCAAGGGTCGGATTCCCGATCTCCTGATATCCCGTCAGGAGTGTTTGAAGGAGAATTTGACGGCGCTTTAGATGCTTTTTAAGGATAAAGAATGAATTTATAGTAAAACGCAGTGAATAAAGTAAGAAAAAGGTTAAAAAAAATGAACCTTTATTTATTTATATTAAACAAATTTTACAATACAAATATAATATTCCGTTTTTGAAGTTATATTATTCATCACAGGGCTAACTTCAAGTTTTAATAGGAATAAGACTTAATCGATTAACAACCATTTCAAAGGAGTGCGCCATGAGTCGAAAGTGTCGTCAGGTATTGTGGGCTATGCAGGGGATTATTCTCACTGCATTAGTATCTCTGTTTTTTACGGTACCGGGAAACGTGAGTGCCGCCGCAGCGGCCACCATCGATGAAAAGCAGCCTTCCTCATTTCCGGGGGATATCGTCAGCGACTGGAAAGCTAAGGACGGTACCAATTATTCATCACTTATTTCAAGCATTAAAAATTCACTTCCTTCCAAGTACAAGGACAATGTCACCGGGTCGGGTGAGCAGGGATATCTTTCCGCATGCCACTGGCGTCGTGTCGCCCGCCTGTCGCCCTATGCGAAGGAACTGAAAAAAATGGTCTACGCCCGCCATCATGATATCGGTGGCGCAATTATCGGCTATACCGAAGACCTCAACGGTACGGGCAGAGGTTTTGGACCGTGGGGTATGTGTATGGGAAAGAGCAGTGATTATTCAAAAGGTAATCAGGGCGGTACCGCCATTCACCTGCTTGAGTTTGATGATTATTATCCGAAACCGTCCGATATTATCGCCCCCAGCAAAGGGTGTGTGCGCGACCCTTGTCCGACCTATAAAGGAAACAAGCTCGTTTATGCATATTCCGAGGATAACAACGGGTACCATCTCTATGATATCGATCTTGCAACCAAAAAGACCCGCCAGTTGACCTTCGATCCGGAAGGTATCGAGATCTCCGACATGGAACCGTGCGTAACTCCGAGCGGTGATATTATTTTCTGCTCCTCGCGCTGTTTCCAGCATGTTGACTGCAATATCAATCTGGTCAGCAACCTTTTTATCTGCGATTGCGACGGAAAGTGGCTGCGCCGTATCAGTTACGACCAGGTCAACATTTTCAACCCCACGATGATGGAAGACGGCACGGTAATGTACAACCGGTGGGAGTACAATGATAAAAATGTCGCCAATGTGATGGGTATTTTCACCATGAATCAGGACGGCACCCGCCAGAATGAGTTTTTCGGCAACCAGTCAAGCACTCCGGCCACGTTCCAGATGGCTCGTGCGGTACCGGGCAACACCATGATGGCGGTATCGACCCTGGGTGGCCACATGGGTCCGCATGCGGGAGATATCTGCCTGGTTAATGCAGCAAAAGCACGAAATGGCACCGGCCCACTCACCATGATTTGTCCCAAGGGGCGGTCAGTTTCCGGTGGAGGCTTCAATATGACCGGGCCCGACGATTCGAAGAAGCTGTTCCAGAATCCGTATCCTCTCGATGAAACATGCATGCTGGTTTCCTATCGTAAAACCCGTTCCAGCAGATTTCAGGTTTTCTGGATGGATTTCGACGGCAATCGTGAACTGATTGCATCGGGCGGTTCTCAGTCGGTCAGTCAGCCCATTTCTTTGATGGAACGTGATATACCGATAGTTCCTACTTATCAGGCGGATTATTCGAAGAAAACCGGCGTATTATCGGTGGTTGATGTGTACTACGGCGAAACGTCAGTCTCAGGAATGACCAAGGGAGAGGTTAAGAAAATCCGGGTAGTCGCGATGGAGTATCGCACCGACCCCGCACACGGCAACACCGGTTCGTCATCGTACCAGATGGGGCCGGTCGGACGTTTCGGCTGCTCTTGGGAAGCCAAGTGGATTTGCGGCGAGGTCGATGTGGAGGATGACGGGTCGGCGGCGTTTGAAGTTCCGGCGAGAACGCCGATTTTCCTCCAGTTGATCAACAAGGACGGCGTCTGCGTCCAGACGATGAGAAGCTGGATGACACTGCAGCCGGGTGAACGGTTCGACTGCATGGGTTGTCATGAAGACAAGAACGCGGCGCCGCTTGACAAGACGCCGAAGGCGATCCAACCGGTAGCGCTCAAGCCGTTTTTCGATCTTCCGCAAGAGAAAGGGTCCTTCTATTTTCTTGATGTCATTCAGCCGATTCTCGACGCCAATTGCGTCAAGAGCGGATGCCACGATGATTCGCACTCCAAGCTCAAGCTGAAAAAGAATATCGTTGATGCCAGCACTCTCGGTAATGACGAAAAGAATGCATACCGAAAATGGTCGAAATCGTACTACAACCTTTCAGAGAAATCGTATTGCAACTACAACTGCATTTTCGGCGGCGCGGAAGGTATCAGGGCCAAATCAATCGGGTCTCCAAAGAGCAAGTTGATTACGCAGCTGCTTGGCGGGCATAAAAGCCTCTCGCTTAAAAACGGGGAGATAGACAAGCTCGCCGCGTGGATCGACCTCGGCGTTCCGCATTCGGGCACCTATACGGACGACATGCCGTCGGATGTCCTTTCCAGTTATAATAAGCGCATGGAGAGGCGTGTGAAGGAAGAAGCTATCGAAGCGAAGAATATCCAGGAATTCATCGACGCGGGTGGCTACAATCAGAAGAAATATCGTGATTTGACGGCGGCGGTAATACCGGAAAAGCAGACGGTTACCCAAAAGGCGGTTTCGGTCGATGCGTTCAAGGTTCGCTTCCTGTCAACTGAACGTATGTTGTCGCTCAATCTGCCGTCTGAAGGAAAGATCAAGCTGCTCGATCTCATGGGACGCCAGATACTGTCCCGGAGTATTTCGCGCGACGCTTTCCTTGAGAGTGCGCAGCAGAATGTCAAGCTGAATATTCCCGCGGGGACCTATATCGTGAAGTTTGACGGTGTGAAGGTTACCGGAGAGGAAATGGTTTCGATTCTGTAAAATTCGATAGCGCACTACCCTTTAAATGCCCGCAACAGCGTTGCGGGCATTTTTATTATCTACCGATCGCCAGGCGCACTTCAATCTTTCTTTGATATATCCCCTTTCCTTATTATTTTCCGGAATGAGCATGAAATTTGCTTAATCGAAATAGAGAGGCGGTTTTAATCGTCATCGACCGAAATTCTGTTTCGTTATACACAAGGGCAGTGTTTGATATGTATAAGAATACACGGCTTGACATTGTTTCAACCCCCCTCCCCCAAGTCCTTCCCCCGTTAACGTGGGAAGGGGTTTGGGGGATGGGTGGGAGAAAGAAAAAGAGGGCAAGAATTCATTGTCGTCGGCAAGTCCTCAAGGCCCTCTGCCTCCTGCTGCTTGTGACGGCACTGTCGCCCCTCCTGGCCACTCAGGATACCGGAGCTATTGCAGTCAAAGTGGAGATAGAGGCCGCCGATCAAGGTGTCTTTCGACCTGATACGGGGCATGATACCGCTGCAGATGGGCATGATGACATGATGGCCGATTCCCCGCCTTCTCTTGAGAAAGAGCCGGTTCTTCGACAATTCGTCCCCATCGTCTATCCTGCGGAGCTCGCGAAACAAGGAATAGGCGGCGTTGTTCTTCTTGATTTGCTGGTAGATGAAGAGGGGAAGGTCGACAGTATCGGCGTCGTCCGCGGTCTTCACCCGTTAATTGATTCGGCGGTGGTTAAGGCGGCTTCCACCTTTTCTTTCGATCCGGCCGTCGCCGGGGGCGCACCGGTACCGGTACTCCTTACCTATGAATACCGGGTCACCTTCGATGCGGTCATCGACAGCATTCAGGAGTATGTCAATTTTACCGGGAAAGTGCTCGAGCGCGGAACACGGGAACCGATCGCCGGGGCGGAAGTCATCGCAACCTTTCCCGATACAACGGCTGATGCATCATTACCGGTCATTTTCTTGCGTTACCTGGAAAAAATCGGAAGCTTTGACGGACAATCAAGGGAGGAATACTCGGTGATAACCGTCACCGATTCGCTCGGCCGGTTTCAATTCAAATCATTGCCGAACGGGACCTGCAGCGTCAGCATACCAATGATCGGGTATGAGTCATTTTCGGCTGACGAAGAACTCCGCAGAGGTGAGGTGCTCGACGTCCTCTACCGCCTGCAGCGCGTGAATTATTCCGAGTATGAAATAGTCGTTTACGGCAAGGAAGAGACGCGTGAGGTCGCACGACGGACGCTGTCGGTACAAGAGGTGCGTAAAATTCCCGGTTTCAGCGGCGATGCGGTTAAAGTAGTGCAGGCGCTTCCGGGAGTGGCGCGGCCCTCCTTCGGCGGGGGGGCGGTGGTCGTGCGCGGCGCGCCGACGTGGGATTCGAAATTTTATCTCGACGGGATTGCTATTCCGCAGCTCTACCACTTCGGCGGCATCAAATCGACCTACAACAGCGATGCTTTACGATCGATCGATTTCTATCCGGGCGGTTTTTCCAGCCGTTTCGGCGGGGTGATCGCGGGGGTGATCGACCTTGAGGGCAGGAGTGGAAAAAGTGAGCGTCCGCACGGATTCGGCGATGTGAGTTTGCTTGACGCAACTGCTTTTCTTGAGTCTCCCGCAGGGAAAAAGGTATCGGTGC
Source organism: Chitinispirillaceae bacterium (assembly GCA_016929415.1). GTDB lineage: Bacteria > Fibrobacterota > Chitinivibrionia > Chitinivibrionales > Chitinispirillaceae > JAFGNB01. The sequence goes on from JAFGIW010000157.1 coordinate 85,857, forward strand.
TTGCCAGCGCCCGCAGAAGCTATATCGGAGATCTTCTCGGTTTCGCTGTTGACAAATTATCGATCATCAAGCTGCCGGTAACGGTGGCACCGTTCTACTACGATTACCTTGTACGTACGGATGTCGCCATCAATAAGGATCAGAAGGCTTTTCTCACACTCTTCGGGTCGAAAGACGCGCTCGAACTCGTTGTTCCGTTTATGCGCAGCCGCGGCAACAAGGAGGTCAGCGAGCTGGCGGACCGTGTACGTCAGATGCAATTGTTTTCAATGGGCATTGCCGGGTGGGATATCGTGACGCGGACCGGATGGGAGAACCGCATGAGGGCTGCGGTTACTTACAGTGAAGGATACGGATCCGTTTTCGATTTCGCAAAGTTTAAGGCCTCTTCGTGGGAATATACGTTGCGTGATGAGGTATCCTATGCATTCAGCACGAAATTGAAATTGAATGCCGGAATCGACCTCTGGTGGCAGCAATTCACCTTAAAGGCGGATTTCCCGAATGTTGACAATACCATCTACAAACTGCCCAGGCTGACGACTCCTTTCGGTTTGACCGGAGCATGGATCGATGCCGGGTACCGGCCGCTGCCGCGTTGGCTTATTGTTCCGGGGATTCGTTTTGATTGCTATCATGAGCTGCAGTATGACGGATCAATTGTCCCGGAGTTATGGGACTACCGGGGAAACCAATATCGCCGCGGAATATCAGGTGAGCCTTCCCTGCGCCTGTCGTCACGGTATGAACTGACCGATAATAAGACGATCAAGTTTGCGCTCGGCACCTACAATCAGACGCCGCAGCCGCAGGGGTTCACCACCAGCGAAGCTCTCGGTAATCCGTACCTTCCCGCAACGAGGGCGCGTCATATCGTTGCAGGATACGAACATCGGTTTACCGATCTTATCTTTGCCGATCTGCAGGTTTACCATAATCAGCAGTGGGGGATTCCTGAGTTCGCATCCACCGCCGATATCTACGCCAACGATGGGGCTCCCAGCATACTTCCCGATGGCAAAGGAAGGATGTACGGGCTTGAGGTGCTGTTGCGGCATGACAACAGCGAACGGTTTTTCGGGTGGATCGCGTATACCCTTGCACGCAGCGAACGATATAACCGTACGGAAGGCCGATACGCCCTCTACAACCGTGATCAGACGCATAACCTGCAACTGGTCGCCAGTTATCGTTTCCCGAGACAATGGGAAGCGGGAACGCGTCTACGCTACATTTCGGGGAATCCGTATACGCCGATTGTGGGAAGTATCTATCGGGCGGATAAGTTTTTTTTCGCTCCCGTCTACGGCAGGGATAATTCGCTGCGCAACGATCCGTTTTTTCAGATGGATGTGCGTGTCGATAAAAAATTTGTTTTCAACCGATGGATGTTTTCATTGTATCTGGATGTGCAGAATGTCCTCGTATTTCTTTATCAAAGTCCTGAGTTTACGGTATATAACTATGATTATACCGAACAGACGACGATATCAATGCCGTTTATTCCGTCGCTCGGCATGCGGGCCGAATTTTAGGAGCGGGTATGAAACAGTTGATAAGAATTCTTGCAGTAGTGATCGTTTTAACGGCCGGTTGCGGGGTGGAGTTCTCGACACGATTTGATCGTATCGAGGGGAACCGGGTGCGGACTCTCGCGTTCGTTTATGACAATCACGGTCTTGCCGAGGGGGCGCCCGGTGATTCAGTATGGTTTACCGCCTATTTTGCGGGAGAACCGGTGACATCGATTGATTTTTCGATGACAACGTCGCTTATTATCAATCAATTCGGCAGGGATACCTTTGCCGATACCGTTTCCCTCGATCGCTATTTGGTCCCGGGAACACGACAGGAGTTCTTCGGGGGAGAAACCGATTCGATACGCTTCCAGTTTGTCGTGCCTGCAAGCATAATCCGTGATGAGTTTGCCGAGGATGCGACCATCGGCTCGCTGCTGCCGCCGGGTGTTGCCAGGACCGCGCTGCCGGAATCGGTACGGGAGATCAAATCGTCGGCCATTATTGATCTGATTGAGGAATTGTCCACAGGGACGCTTCCGTCGGATTTTATGCAGCGATTTCAGGAACTGGAGCTTGATGGCAATGATGTTGCTTCCGGTGCTTCATTTCTGCCGATGCTGCTGCAGGTGTTGACCGTCAATATGAAGCTATTCGCAACAATAAACAACTCCTATCGTGTTGAATCGACCTTCTCGGTGCGTTACAACAGCCGTTTTGCGGCGTTCATGCCGTCAATTCCCGTCAACCACAATCCCGTGGTCGGCTGGATCAGGTGCTGCCGAATAAAGGGGGACAATCTCATTTTCAATCCTACGGCCGACAGCGCATTGATCGATACGATTTACGAACTTTACCCCGGCCGGGATACCATACAGGTTGATGTCGGATACCGCTATTTTCTTGTCGCCGACACTGCTCCGGTTACGGTTGACTCATGTTTCAGCCTCACTGATTCCACGCTTGAGCGAGATGTTGAGGCATTCTCATATGAGTGGTTCTTTGAAAACAGCGATACCTCTGCCACCATGCCTCTCGATTCACTCATCACCCTCGGTATCGATTTAAACGGGTTGTCCATTGAGCTGCTGCCGTCGGTCGATACCCGGCTTACACGATTCAACCTCTGGCTGGTAACCTATGACGATTTCTACGGTGAAAAGCTGCGGCCGGTCGGTTTCGAAGTGAAGTGTATCAAAGGGATATTCAGTTATTCTGATGCTTACAAGAAGCGTTACCTGTAGAGCGCCTTACTTTTTATTCATAAATTCAGGGCCGCCCCATATACCCATGTCGTTGCGACTGCCGTCGCTGTCTTTGAAGCTCCCGGACGGGTCCCCGGCGTCGATGCAGGGGGAATACTTCGAAAGGCGGTACCGACCGTCGGGAGAGGGATTGCATGTTTCATTCGTCTTCTTTCGACCGGATTGAAGTATTGCGGCAATCGTCGTGTCACGAACGAGGTGCTTTTCCGTTGGTAATGAGATGTCCTGTCGCCGGGCGGTGGAGTCTGCGATGGAGCCGCTGAATATGGGGTCACATCTCAGATTTTTGAAAACATCGATTGAGTCGCCGCGTTTATTTTTTTTGACCAGATGCCCCAGTTCCGGGTCGCATTCGAGAAAGTCACCATCGCTGTTGCCTGAAATGCAGTTGAAAGCACATGTCACCTTTACGAGCCCGTCACACCAGACGCCGATATTGCGGTTGAAAGCGATGATATTGTTCATGAAGCACGGATTGGCTCCGGTAACTCTGATTCCGGCGGCAGAATTGAACACGATTGCACAATTGTAGACGCGCGCCGATGTATTATCGGTACAACGGATGCCGATGTGGTTGTGTTCGATGATGGAATTGCGAATGGGAGGGGAACACTGCATGAGGGAGATGCCGCAGTAAGCGCCGGTGATGTCGGCATGTGCGATTTCGGTAAATTGCTCGTCTGCTTCATGAAGGATAATCCCGTACCATGCAGGGCTCGCGGTGCTGCCCGGATCGGGCGCGAAGGTGATCCGTTTTTCGCTTTTTCCGCAACATATCAGCGCGCCGTGAATTTTAATCGCTACGGTGTGTGAGTCAATATCGTCGTATTGCGTAACGGCAGTATCTTTTCCGGCGGATGCGCCGACGACCACACGTGTTCCCGCGGTTACGGTTAAACGGACATTCCTCGCAACGAGGAGGTCGGAAGTGAGGTAAAACGGCCCTTCCTCGGCATTCCAGCGGGTATCGCGGGTCAGAACGCCGCCCACCTCTTTCCCGGATGAGGTGAAAACGAGCAGACAGCAGATGATTGATGGCAATCGGTAATACATGGTCAACCGCACGGGTTCAGGGTGTTGTATTTACCGAACAGATAGATCCGTTTCCATCCGGTATGCTGTAGTTTGATGGTAAGGTCGCCCAACGGACGTCCGTTGCCCTCTTTTCTCTTATGCAGCAGGCTGCAGAGACCGGCGGCACTCAGTTGTTCTATGAAGTCAAGATACTCCGCATGGAGGTCATTGGTCTGAAGGAGATGATAGAACAGGTCGCCGTCAATGGCAGTCGCCGCTCCGTTGCTTTTCATGATCTCGGGATAGTTTTTAACGAGAATGGATGCCATCGTCACCGCCTTGTTGGAAAACTGTTCGACAGCTTCGTACTGGCTTCTGATAAGGAGGCTCAGGTATTCACAGTACTCCCTGATACGGTCGATGTCAACAGCGCGGACCTTGTTTTCACTGATATCGATGAAGGCGTTTTTGTGGAGAAAGTCCAGCACGCGGATTACACTATCATAGGTAACGCCGAGCAACTGGATAAGATGGTGCTGCGTCGATCTGATATCGAGGCCGTTGTTGCCGGGATCAAACCGTTGAAAATAAAGACACAGGGTCATGATGACATGCGCGCCCTGATGTTCGTTTGAAGAAATCTGGAGACGACGGTTCGCCTGGCGGATTTTCTGGCTGGCCATGCGAACGATTGACATGAACCAGGCGGGAGCCCCTCTGATTTTATTGTGGAAGGTCTCTGCATCGATGATGATGACGGTACAATCTTCAAGGGCTTTTGCCGAGGCGCTGCGCGGTTTTCCATCAATGAGCGCCATCTCTCCGAGCACCGCCCCTTTCTCGAGAACGGAAAGCTCTATTTCCTTGCCGCCGGCGGTTCGATACACTTTCATCTTTCCGGATTGTATAATATAAAGTTCGCGCGAGCGATCCTTTTCCCTGAAGAGGTGCATCCCTGATTTGATGGTCTTTTTAAAAGGTCTCATAGGGTAACGTGATCCGTCAGGGGAGCGTAGGCTTCCGAAGAATAATTGTACCTTTCAATCCGGTGAAAAGCAAGGCAAAGCACTGAGCCGGAGGACGTCGGTTGCGTGTGCCCGTCATCTGCTTCGTTGCTTGACGTAAAGCGGTAATGATGCTATACTTATATTCATCTGGATTCAAGCTGCCGGCGAACTTTTGCGGATCGGCAGTAAGGGCGGTTTTCCGCTTGGAGGGAAGGGTGTATGCCTCATGTTTTCAAGCTCTTTCTCTGGAGTATCTGTCTGGCGTTTGTCGCCTTGGCGCTCAAACTGCTTTTCGACGAAGAGAGGGCTGTATCACCGGAAACGATGGTAAGTCGCATCAGAAACAGCGGTTTTTAATTTGGTTTCAACCCGTTAATATCATCCATCGATTGCTGGATGTACCGGGGTTATTCCATGAGGGGCTAAAAAGGGGAGGGGAAGTATATTGTATTCACTCCACTTTCTCCTTTTCGAAAAATCCCCCACCGATGTATATTTTACCTGCCATTTATCGGTGTCAGCGGAAGTGGTGGAATGGTAGACACGCTAGTTTCAGGAGCTAGTGGGTGTAAGCCTGTGGGGGTTCAAGTCCCCCCTTCCGCATTGAGCTCACCTTAGAAGTACCTCAACATACCCGAATGCAATCGTTACGCCCGATAGAAATGCTTCCCCGGACGGTTATTGAAAAAATAGCCGCAGGAGAGGTTGTTGAACGTCCTGCGGCAGTTATCAAGGAACTGGTTGAGAACAGCATTGATGCAGGAGCGACTTCACTGGAAATTATCGCCGAAGACGCGGGTTTCTCCCTCATAAAAGTTATCGATAATGGCATGGGCATGTCACAGCAGGATTTATACAGGTGCATGCTGCGTCACGCGACAAGTAAAATAAGGAGTGCTGATGACCTTTTTTCCATCGGGACGTTCGGATTCCGGGGTGAGGCATTAGGGAGTATTGCCGCGATCAGCCGGATGTCGATGATAGCGGCGTCACAGGAAGACGGGTCAGGGTATTTGTTGAGCAATGAAGGTGGTGCCCTGGCAAAAGAGGCGACTCCTCATTCGCATCGGCGCGGAACAACGGTGATAGTCAAGGACCTTTTTTACAATGTTCCCGCACGAAAAAAATTCATGAAAACGCACCGGGGTGAACACCTGGCGATCATTCGCATGCTCGAACAGCTTGTCATCCCTTTTCCATCGATCCATTTCACATTGCGTATTGATGATAAAGTGATTTTCAATCTGCCGGTTGTCGACCGGTGTATCGACCGGATTGCCGGGGTGTCCGGGCTGCAGTTCGCGGCGGGCCTTATCGAATGCCGCGGAGAACGGGAACATATGGATGTCGTGGTGTATGTATCGTCGCCTGCGCAGCTGCAGGAGCGGCCCCGCTTTCAGAGTTTGTATGTGAATCTTAGGCGGATCAATAACGATGCAGTAGTATATTCGGTAAAAGAGGCGTTTGCCCGGTTTCTGGGGCACAATCAGCGCCCGGCATTTTTCTGTTTTTTGACGATCGATCCCTCGTGCATCGACGTCAATGTCCATCCGACAAAGCAGCTGATCAAATTTGATAACGAGCGTGAGATCTTCAGCTTCGTGTTTGCTACCGTCAAAGACGGTATCGAAGCGACCATGATAGGTCGTGAAGCCTTTAAAATGGGAGACCCGCCCGGCGGGGCGCAGGATGCGACGTCACCCTCACGGGAAGATGTCCCTGAATCCAAGCTTGTCATGGTACCGATAGTGGAGGAAAGAGCCCCCGATATGGGGAAAAAAGCTGAAACAACAAGCCGTTCCGGCCGGTCAAGGTCTGCCGTACAGGGCGGCCAGACGATTCTCTCGTTTCCCGATGGAAGGAGGATTGAGAAAGAGGTTGACCCCCTTCAAGATACTACGATACAATTAACGGGTGATGTTCATGAAAAAATGTGGGATCTGATTCCCTGCTATCAGATCCATACTATGTTTATTCTGGCGCCGATCAAAAACGGCATCTTATTGATTGATCAACATGCGGCCCATGAACGGGTGCTTTTTGAGCAGGCCATGGAAAACAGCACGGGAATCCAGACGACATCACAACAGTTGCTTTTTCCGATAGTGTTGGAACTCACCCCGTCGGAGAAGGGGATTGTGGAAGCGGGGAGGGAATATTTTCTGCAATTTGGATTTGAGATTGCCGATTTCGGAGGGCGGACGATATCAGTTTCAGCCATACCGGCATTTATAAAAGACGGTATGGTTGAATCGACCATTCGGGAAATGGTGCGCTATTTGCTGCAGGGGCGGGACAGTGATAACTTTTCAGAACCGCACAAACGTTTTGCAGCCGCCTTTGCCTGCGGTGCGGCAATCAAGGCAGGGCAGAAGCTGACACAGGAAGAGATGAATACGTTGCTGAATAGTCTTTTTTCAACACAAAATCCCTATATCTGTCCGCATGGTCGACCCACGCTTATCAGAATGTCTCTCGATGAACTTTCTCGCAGATTTTTGCGGTAGGAGTTTGTAATATGCAGACAAGTAAGTGCGGTGGAACGCACACCGTAACAATGCCCCGTCATTATTCCGGCCCGCTGGTCAAAGACGTCGTTGCAGAGATTTCCCGGCTTAATGAAAGTGCGGCGTTCAATGAATTGATCCTCGATTTTTCCGCGACCGAACTGCTTGACAGCAGCGGTATAGGGACCCTTGTTTCGATGGCCAAGGAGTTTTACCAGCGCCAGGTCAAACTCATTTTAAAGAATCTCAATGATGATCTGTTCCAGCTCTTCAACCATACCGGCCTCGACCGGATTTTTACCATTGAACGTCAGAAGGTGATTGTTCAGGCAGCGGTCGATTTTTTTGAACCGTCGGTTGACATCAGGCTGAACATCGAAAAGGAGTTCACCGGCGACATTGCGATTTTTCATCTGAGCGGCGTTATGAATCATCCGATCGGATCGGGATATTTCAAGCAACAGCTATTGTTGACATTGACACAATATAAGAAGATACTGCTTGATATGGAAGAGCTGGTCTTTATCGACAGCCTCAGTTTGAGCAGCGTGCTCGGCATGAATAATCTGCTCTCCGGTACGGGGGGAAGCATGCGGATCTGTCAGGCGAATTACATCGTTCTGGACCTTCTGGAAACCCTCAAAATCGGAGCCGTTATTCCTCTCTACGCCTCACGTGAGGAGGCGCTTTCAGGGTGGACGGGCACAAATGGCTGAGCAGAAGGCATCCCCGGCTGTCGCAATCAAATCCATCGGCTGCCGCACGAATCAGGAGGAAATGGTCACGTTGTCGGCGTCACTGGTGCAACAGGGGTACCGTCTGGTTGAAAATGCCGCAGAAGCAGCGGTCATTGTCGTTAATACCTGTTCGGTAACTGCAGCTACCGAATCGAAAACGCGCCGGTTGCTTCATGCTCTTGCCGCCCAGGCACCGATGGCGCGTATTCTCGTCACCGGATGCCTTGCTCAACAAAAGCCGGATGAACTGGCAAAGGTGAGTGGTGTCTCCTGGGTGGTCGGGAACGGATGCAAGCACTTGATCGATTCAATCCTTCAGCATCACTGCCGGGGTATCTACCGGACCTCACTTCAGGAGGCGGCGGAGCTCACCATGAGTCGGACACCCCCCCCCCCGAACGGACCCGCCATGCTGCGGACACGTTATCCTGTCAAGATCCAGGAAGGGTGCGATTTCCGTTGCTCCTATTGTGTCGTACCGCTACTGCGCGGTCCGTCACGCAGTGCCCCCTTCGATACGATCATTGCCGCCTGTAAGCAGTCAGTGGAGGCCGGATACAAGGAAATCGTCCTGACGGGTACCCATATCGGTCAGTTTAACGACCGCGGCCGCCGGTTGATCGATCTTTTAGACCGGTTGGCGGCAGCGAACGGTGATTTCCGCATCAGGTTAAGTTCGCTTGATCCGCGTGATTGTTCCGAAACGCTGATCAATCTGATCGGATCTGCCGAAAAACTATGTGACCATCTGCATGTCAGTCTGCAGAGCTGCTCCGAACCGGTACTCAAAGCGATGAAACGGCACGTCCCTGCAACGATCGATCTTCTCGACCGTCTGGAAGGATTCAGGGAGCGATTTCCTCTTGCGGGGTTGGGCGCCGATCTTATCGCCGGATTTCCCGGAGAAACCGAAACGATGTTTGAGGAGACCTGCCGGCGGATTGAACGTATCAATCTCTCCTATGCGCATGTTTTCAGGTTTTCGCCGCGACCGGGTACTCCTGCAGCCGCCAGCGCATCTCAAGTCAGGGAAGCGGTTAAAACAGCGCGAAGTGCCTATCTGCGTACCATCGTGGAGCGAAGCAGGGCTTTGTTTCTGAAGCGGATTCAACAGAGCAGTCAGCGGATTATTGTCGAGTCGGGTTCCCCGGTCAGGGGAATTACGTCGAATTACATCCATGTTGAAATCCCTGACTGTACTCTGGAACATAATACCTGGCTGGACGTAACGATCACCGGGCTGCTCCGGGGTAGATACTGTTCGGCTCAACCTGTACTCTATAAGGTGGCGTAAATGCAGCAGACTTCTCCTGCCGGCAATGAACGGTATCGTCGTTTCATCGAACAGATCGACAACCTTCCCGCATTACCTGCCATTGTTACGCGGCTGATGCAGGTTGTCAATTCCCCCGATACATCGGCCGACGATGCGGCGAAACTCATTCAAAAAGATCCTGCGCTCACTACAAAGATGCTGCGGTTGGCGAACAGTGCGTTTTACGGTATTCCCCGGAGCATCTCTTCGGTATCAAGCGCCGTGGTCATACTGGGGTTCAATACGATCCGTTCACTGGTGCTCAGCGCGTCGGTCATGAAAATGTTTTCTTCATCACATCAGCCGGCGATCGATAAAAACCGCTTCTGGAAACACTCGATCGTCTGCGCGATAGCGGCAAAGGCCATTGTGCGTCAATTTATCAATGTTCGCATGATGGATCCGGAAAGCGCGTTCTGTGCCGGTATCCTTCATGATATCGGCAAGCTTATCTTCAGTGAATTTGCGCAGGAAGATTATTTCGAGGTCTGCGAGTTCGCCAAAGAGTGTAATGTACCGTTGATTGAAGCGGAAAAGAAGATCCTCGGAATCAGTCATGCCGACATCGGCCGGATACTTGCCGATAAATGGGCGTTGCCGCTCGACTTGGAATATTCCCTGGTTTTTCATCATGAACCAATGAAAGCGGACTCACTTATCGATCTGGTAACGACCGTGCATATGGCGAACGTTCTTTCACACCGTATCGGCACGGGGCTCTGGGAGAATGAACCAATGCCTCCCGAATGGGATCAGGCCCGATCGATTCTGAGGATGGGAGAGGCTGATTTTGAACGCATCCTTCTCGCATTGAAGGAGAGTATCGATAAATCCGAAGAATTTTTTGATATCATAAAATAATTGCCGGTATCATCCGGTGTCATATGCTGCATTGGGTAACGGGTATCTGCCGGCGATACGTATCGGTCAAATAATGAATCAAAAGCTGATTTCCCGGGCTATCGAACGGCTCCCTATTCCATCGTCGACAGTGCGCCGTATAAGCCGCGTCATAGGTGATCCGGAGTCATCGGCTGCCACTGTTGCCGAGGTGTTGAGGATCGACCCCGCGTTATCCGGTAAAGTACTGAAACTTGCCAATTCAGCATATATCGGTATTCCCCGTACAGTGTCGTCGTTGCCGCATGCGGTTGTTCTGCTTGGAATTAAAAGGATCCATTCGATAGTACTGACTTCCGAACTGCTTGCTCCGTTTCATAATTCAGCAGTTCTTCCCTTTTCGATCGACCGGTTCCGACGCCATGCGGTAACGGTCGCTTTTATCGCTGAATCCATTACGAAACATCTTCAGCGTTATGACGCGCTTGATGAACATGAACTCTTTTCAGGCGCTCTGCTTCACGATATTGGGAAATTGCTTGCGGGTGCCGTCGATCCTGCAGCAGTGACCGAAACATATAAACGGAGCAAGAGATTGGCGATCCCTTATTACCGGGCTGAAAACGATGAATTTTCACATACGATTTTCGGTCTGCACCTGGCGCAGCAATGGCAGTTTCCGAAGGAATTGACCGCCTGCATTAGAGGACATCATGCCGCAGCCTGTTTTCCGGAATTGCATCGAACGGTTTCCGTAATCCATATTGCCGATGTCATGGCGCATCTGCTCGGCTATGCGCTCTATCCTGATGAGAAGACGCCGGCAATCGATGAGGCCGCGCTTTCGGCAGTGCGGCTTCCTGTTGAACGTCTGCGCGTTATCGCTGAAGATATTCTGAAGCAGCAGGATCAGATCGCGTCGTTGCTGGAAATTTTTGATGTATAGAGCGCGGTGGTGCGTAACATTCAGTATGCATTGACTCGTCGGCTTGTGAAGATGAACATCAATTGACGTGGGGTAATATTTTTCTATGAGCCTGTTGGAACGGTTGAAAGCGGGACTAAACAAAACACGTACCCAGATCACTTCGATTCTTGGAAGTGAAGGTTCGTTCGACGATGATTTTTATTCGGCGCTGGAAGACGCCTTGATTTCGGCGGACATCGGTGTCGAGTTGTCAACAAACATCATCGACGGTCTGAAAGAACGGATTCGCCGCGATAAAATAGCGACCGCTCCGGAAGCCTATGAGGCCATGAAAGCACTGTTGGTCGAACAGCTGCAGGTTCATCGCCTTGACGAAGATTTTCCACCGAAACCATGGGTGATTCTGGTTGTCGGCGTCAATGGCGTCGGGAAGACGACGACGATCGGGAAAATCGCCCATGAACTGCGCGGAAAGGGAAAGTCGGTGATGCTAGGTGCCGTCGATACCTTCCGTGCGGGGGCGATCGAGCAGTTGCGCATCTGGGCAGAACGTACCGGGTCTGAATTTATCGCACAACATGACGGTGCAGACGCGGCGTCCGTCGCGTTCGATGCAATGGAGGCCGCCAGGGCACGGAATGTCGATGTGCTGATTCTTGATACGGCCGGTCGGTTGCATAATAAGATCAATCTCATGAACGAAATTGAAAAGATTCTAAGGGTGATACGCCGCAATACGCCGCATGCTCCAAATGAGATACTCCTTGTTGTTGATGCAACAACCGGACAGAATGCGATGAAACAGGTGGCGGTCTTCAATGATGTTCTGGGGATTACCGGTCTTGTCATTACCAAGCTTGATGGAACGGCAAAAGGCGGTGTCGCCCTGGCACTTGCAAAAACGTATCGGCTCCCGATAAAAAAAATAGGAGTAGGTGAGGGTATCGACGATCTTCAGGATTTTAATGCACCTACGTATATTGAGGCAATGTTCGGTTACTTGACTGAAAATAGTGCACAGGCAGTGTAATATATGGTATAGTGTAAATGGCTGATCTTCAACGAACAACGATCGAGGAGTTCTATGGATAATCCGGTATGGTCTTTTTTTTTCCGGCCTCCGCAGGAGAAGATGGTAAACATCGAACTCATGAAGGAACTGCCTGTCTTCGAGTCTTTGACAACCGGTGAGCTGGTACAGATCGAGCGGGTACTGCATGAGCGCCACTACGGTCCGGGTGAAGTCGTTTTTAACGAGGGGGAACCGGGGGCGGGACTCTATATCATTAAGAAAGGGGAAATTTCCATCCGGAAAAAGATTGCAGGCAGTAATGACATACAGTTGGCGGTTATTCCGGAACGAAGTTTTTTCGGTGAACTGGCGCTGCTTGATGAGATACCGCGAAGCGCCTCTGCGATAGCTGTTACACCGACGATACTCTACGGATTTTCCAAGCCGGACCTTGAACATCTCCTTGAGAGAAACCAGCGGCTGGGTATCAAAATAATCCTGAATTTATCAAAGCTCGTCAGCCGGCGGCTCGTTAAATCGAATGAAAACCTCGAGGAGGTCCAGGCAGAATTGAATCGCTTTAAACAAAAAGAGGCTGATTGAGCATGCAGCGTGGTGCGGCAAATCAAATAATCCGTTTCGGTTTTTATATGCTCGTTGCCATGGTAACAGTGGTTATTCTCTATTCCATTAAAATCCTGTTTTTTCCACTTGTAATTGCACTGCTTCTTAAATTCCTTCTTCAACCTGCGGTTAATTTTCTCGAAACGCGAGGAATGAGGCGCCTTACAGCCCTTACCACGCTCTATCTGATTATTATTATTGTAGCGGGGGCTGCGCTCTGTGTTATTATTCCATTATTAATCAAGGAAGCGCGTAATTTTTCCGCCAATCTGCCCTTGTATGAAAAGATGTTTGAGAGTGCATTGTGTAATATAAGGGAACTGATCCTGCAAAAATTTCCCTCCGCCACAGTACCCGACCTCTATGCCGTTGTGCATGGCTTTTTCGAGAAGAAGAGCGCACATTTTATTGAATCCCTGCCCCGCTATGTTTCAACTGCGGCGTCAATACTTTCGATCGCGGCAATTGTTCCGGTGATTGCTTTTTTTTACCTTGCCGACGGCCATCTGATCCAGAAAGCACTCCTGCGCCTGGCGCCGAACCGTTATTTCGAAATGTTCGTGCTGCTTTCCGATAAAGTATTAGGGGCAGTGCAGGCCTTCATTCGCGGTCAATTGATCGATGCGCTGTCGGTTGGCGTGATGACATCGGTAGGTCTGGCGCTTATCGGTATGCCGTATTTTCTGGTGATAGGTATCATCGCAGGACTTGGTAATCTCATTCCGTATCTTGGTCCGGTAATTGGATTCATTCCCGCATTTGTTGTTCTACTGGTAAGTCCGCTGGGGTTCAGTACCATTGGATTATTAAAAGTGCTCGTTGTCTTTGTGATGGTGCAGTTTATCGAGGGAACGTTTATTTATCCGCTCGCGGTTGGAAAGAGCGTTAATCTTCATCCTTTGGTAGTCATCATCGGAGTCACCATCGGGGGAATGCTCGGCGGCATTGTGGGTATGCTTATCATCATTCCGATTATCTGTGTGGTGAAGGTTACACTTGAGGTAATGTACTCCTACCTGAAGCAGTATTCAATTATATAAGGCGCCACGGTGATCAATCAGTTTTATGGGGCGGTCATTTTCTGTTTCACAGTGGTGCAATAGTATTTCGTACCCTTTGAAAGAAACATCCGGGTGGAATCGGTTCATCGACCTTTACCGTAAAGTTTTGTAACCTTTACGTCTGCGATGTCCGCACATGCTGCGATGACACGTTCGATGCGGATAAGCTGAACGGCAGTCATGACCAGAAACGCGGCGATCAGCGCTGAAAGCACGGAAAGTACGAAAAAGACCATAAACTTGTTACTCCTTTTAAAGTGTCCGCGATGCGTTCATTATCGGTCGACGCAGTTTGTCGCGCTGATATCTTCGAAATCCTGCCAAGGCGATCATCGCTGCATTATCGGTACAGAGGCTGGTATGGGGTGTAAAAGCCGTGTCGGGGAATTGCCGATGGAGCGCTTCACGAAGGTAGCTGTTGCAGGCGACGCCGCCGACCAGTGCTATGCGGTCGATACCATTCTGTCGTGCTGCAAGCCGTGCATTGGCGACAAGCGAATCAATGACCGCCTGTTGAAAGGCTCTGCAGAGCGCGGGGCGTTGGCGGGCCACCTCTGAGGGGTTTTTACCGGAAACAAAATACTTGACCGCCGTTTTCAATCCTGAAAAGCTGAAATAAAGCTTACCCTGCGAACACCGGGCGACCGGAAATGAAGGACATTGCGAGATATCTCCTGAGAATCGAGCAGCTTCTTCCTCGATGAAGCGGCCCGCCGGGTAGGGAAAACCCAACAATTTTCCGACTTTATCAAAGGCTTCGCCCGCCGCGTCATCAACAGTTTCACCCAGGCAATTAAATTCATCCAGGGAATCGACACGATAAAGTGATGTATGCCCGCCTGAAACGACCAGTGCCAGAAACGGAAATGCGACATCGGTATTTTCAAAAAGAATGGAACAAATATGACCTTCGAGGTGATTGATACCCGTTATTGGTATATTCCAGGCGGTGTGAAAGCCAAGGGCAAAGCTTATGCCCACGAGAAGCGCTCCTGCCAGGCCCGGGCTGTCGGTTACTGCAATGAGATCTACCTTGCCGGGAGCAATTCCCGTGCGTGTAAAACAGGATTGGGCAAGTCGGTCTATCTTTTCGAGATGGGCTCGGGAAGCCACTTCCGGCACGACACCGCCAAAATCGCGGTGTTCCGTCTGAGAATAGATCGTATTGACAAGTATCGTTTCATTATCAAGCAGGGCGATGGAGGTTTCATCACAGGAACTCTCAATTCCAAGCGTTATCATACGGCTTTCTGTTTTACGATAGAATGTAACTGTGGCCTGTTGTCGAATAACATCAGCAGTTCTCGATCACAGTTGATAAACCCGAATGAACCGCCTCGGCCGGTTAAAAGATACTTAATTTTTTCAAGATAGTCCATCTCATTGTCGTACATGAAGTTGATACCGGCCAGATCAATAAGGATATAAGGATTCTGACGGGTCTGGAATATCCCGTTTATCTTTTTCCATAATGTTTGAAAGTCGGCATCTTTTGTCGTTTCGGAATAGAGCTTGAGTATGCAGACATCAGGCTGTATTTTGATTGCCGGCGTTTCGGTGGAGGAACCGTCGGCACCGGTTGACTGAAGGTGATGCTTTACGGAATCGGTAGATGATGGTGACTGGACAGTACTCGGTTCTTCAGTCGGTTGCATCGAACCTTCATACGACGCTGGCATAGAGGGAGGAGCGGCTGCTGCATACCCAAGGGCGGCATCATTCGATGGTGGTGGCGGACTGACGGCCGATTGTTCTTGGGGATACCCACGAGCATCGGTATACTGTTCAGTTTGCTCAAAGTTGCCACGGACATTGCGGACAATCTGAATCGTATCTTCACTCCCCACTATTGGCGGGGAGGTGCCTCCCCTGATCGGTTCTGTTGATTCGATTACCGAGGCGCTTCCCTCGGAAGAATGCTGAGCATTGTAACGTTCTTTTTTTAATGCATCGAATTCGAGGGACTTTTTTTCAACTTCGCGTTCGAGGATCGTTGTTTTTGAAGCGAGGGATGCGAGATAGATCCAGTCGATAATAGAAAGAAAGACCGAAACCGCCGTGATTGAGATGATGATGATAAATAAGATGTCAAGTGTCGGCATGTTATCAACAGGCTTTAAAACTTGTTTTTAGACCTATTATGACACAATGATAAATAAAATGGTACAACAATTATATCATAGCGACGCTTTTTTTTCGAGTGTATTCCGGCGGGAGAGCGACGCCGGCTCCGTTTGTTTCCGCCGAAATAAAAGGGAATGATAAAATGCCATCGAGTGTGCTGAATTTTGATCTCCTTAAAACCAGCTTGTTTTTCTCAAGTTGGAGAAAACCGGTGATTGCCAGGATACAAGACTGCTCCATGATATTTATGTATCGGTCTGTTAAACTCAATATAAATATTGTATTTTAATTCTCAAATACTCATGGCGTGATATTCAGCATGATGGTATACCATCGATTGATGCCAACCACCGGGGAACAAGGTACTGTAAGGTTAACCCATTTTCAAGGAACGGGCGTTGAAGCAATTCTCAATTCTCATTGTCGATGATGATGAGCAGGTGTGCCGGATTCTGCGTGATCTTTTTAAACGCGAAGGCCATATGACAGCTGTAGCCCATAACGGGAAAGAAGCGATTGAGCGGATTTCCGTATCATATCCCGACCTGGTGATTTCCGATATTCAGATGCCTGTCATGGACGGGTTTGAGCTTTTTAAAATCATGGAGAGAGAGCATCCATTCATCAAGCATATCATGATGACCAGTTATGATGTTGACCAGTATATAAAACATATACATAAACATAATATCGGGAATATACTTGTCAAGGGATCCGATTTTAACCTGGCCGAAGTTGCGGCGTATGTGCGCGCTATACTGACAGGGGATATTTTCGGTCTGGAACGCTATTTTCAGGGAGTCACCTGCCAGCAACTCTTTGTACGGAGCTATGCGGAGGCGAAACATGCATATCGTTTGATTACAAATAGTTATTCAGATAAAAAAGGATTTTTCCTTGAAGTCGCTATTGATGAATTGATTTCCAATGCCATATTCCATGGCGTACTGCAGTTTTCGCACCTTCCCCGTGATCAGTGGTTAGAAGATATTCAGGTCCCGCAAGAGAGTGAGGTAAAAGTGAGATGGGGTTCCGATGAGAAGAAAATCGGTATATCTATTGAAGATCCAAAGGGAAATCTTAAGAAAAATGACGTTTTAAAATGGCTTGATACTCGTCACCGTTCGAAGGAAAATGATGAGCATGGAAGAGGTTTTTTACTTGTCCGTCGCTTAATCGATCGGTTTATTATCAATATTGATCCCGGAAAACGAACTGAATGTATTATTATTCAGCATTTTCAGCGATCCCATAATATTCATAATAAACCATTATTGATTCACGAATTATAAAATACGAAAGTGCGAAATTCGGCAATAATTGCTGAAAACAGTCTTTTTAACATCCTTTTAAATACGATAGCATTCGCTTCATTTTAATAATTATTTAATAAATCCAGTTTTTATAGATAAGAAGTGAATCTACTATTTCTGGCATAAAAATAGCTTATACTTCACCACTATGGCCACAATGTTCCATGTGTTGGTTATTGATGATGATGCTGATTTGCGTGAAACGTTACGGAAGAACCTTGTACGCCTGGGATGTGAAGTTACAATAGCTGATACCGCAGAATGTGGTCTTGATCGGCTGAAAAGTGCAAAATTTGATGCGGTGTTTGCTGCCCTTTGTGTAAGGGATATGGGGGGAAGAAGCATCGCACGCTGGGTAAAAGACAGGTTGAACGGAACGAAGTTTTTTATTGTAACAAGTTGGAAAGGTGATCTGGAGCCAAACCTTCTGAAACTCGATGGAATACATGATGTAATTCATAAACCGGTAAACTTTTGTGAGGTGCGCGATAAGGTTCTGGAACATTTAGGATAAATCTCTTTTGTGGGAGGGGGGTTCAAGGTCGGCGCGGCAGTAATTACTATGCAACAGTACCTTGAACCCTTTTTATTGATGAATAAAGAAAAAAGTTTACAAATTTATTAAAAGGCCATACAATTACAATGTATTTGTTAACCGGATTGGTTAAACGAAAAGAGAGATATTGGATGGCTTTTTATCTTGAGAGGGAAGATGGGGAGCGGGTAATACTCCACACCGGAACCATTCTCATTGCGGGAGATCCGGTATTCAGAGAATTTGAAGAGAGTCTTAATTCTATTGCCCGGCAGCGAATAAAACAGGTTATTATCGATTTTTCCGATTGTATTTATATGGATAGTCATGCAATAAGCGTGATAATTTCGATGAATCGCCGTTTAAGAGCTTCAGGAGGCCAGGTACGAATTCAAAATGCAAATCGTGAGATAAGTGACCTGTTACATACGATCCAACTCAATCGGATCATTGAAATGGTAGAGGGTGATCACTCCTGATGTATTTATAATGAACAAAAAATTAAATTGGAGACACCAATATACTAAAACTTGATTATTATTGTTTTTTTTTTTATATTAGTAATTGAACAATGCTATGTGGAGCATGTATGGTTTATAAGAAAGTATTTAAGGGAATTTTTATTTTAATGGTGGTGACCTTTTCCTACTCTGCTGATTCAACCGTTAAAAATGTCTCTTCCCAGCCGGTTATTACAGCCAATTCCACTATTATAGCAAAGAAAAATAATGATAAAGGCCTGAAAAAGCAGCAGAAGGTTACGAAGCCGAATACCACATGGTCAAAAATAAAAGATCTTTTTATGTAGTTAATTATTTGAATTAAATAATAAAGCGGGTCTTCTGAAGAGGAAGGCCCGTTTTATTAAGATGTTTTGAGCGCTCAAGGGCTCCATTCAACATCTGATTCAGTACCATAGAGTCGACGAGTTATCGACCCCAAGCTTATCGAAACACTGAAAGCCTGAACGGGAATTCGTTGTGAATAGGTCGCTTTTGGTGAGATTGAGAATTCTAATGACAGGTAAGGTTTATTACTTGTTACATCGATAATTTTTGGGAAATAATCAATTGCCAGCCACCCCCGGACATTGTCGGTATTTGAGTAAAACCCGGTTTTACCATCGAAGCTTCTATTCTCTCCCTCAATAAGGTATACCCACGGTCCTGCACTGATGTATCCGAAACCCGGAATATGGACTTGGACCCCTAGTATACCGGTTCCGTCCTTTCCTCCGTAGTATGCGGAATGTTTATTCTGCGACTTGAAAAGAGTCGCCTGAGCTATGGCAATGAATGATACCAACTGGCGCGCGAACGAGGGAGTAGATAATTTGAGGTGGGCGCCTCCTGAAAATCCGAATTTACCATGGAAGACGGGAACAGTATCATGATAACGGTCGACTTCGATCTGAACGGCGCCTGCATCAATTCCCAACGTCAGATATTTGAACGGCCCATATTCAATACGGCCGTGAATGCGGTTGAATAACGCGGGTATCGTATCATTGGTTAATGAATACCCTCCGAGGTGATATGACGCACCGATAGCGATCCGGGCCTGGGGCAGGGTAATGGCGGGATTTGCCAGATTGGAGGCCCTGACAGAGGTAATAAGAAGAACGACCGAAATTATTAACCGGTATTTTTTTAAATCGGTTTTCATAGTTATTCTTTTTCTTTGTCTATAACGATTGGAAGTACCAATTGCGCAGGTGATTCGGTAACGACTCCCTGCGCTTCAGCCCAGAACATGACCTCAATGCGCAACGCATCGGATTGCCCATAAAGAATCATGTTCAATGCTTTTCCATCTTTAGTCTGGACGGTACGGGTGATGCTGACCGCAGTATGCGGATCGGCGATCCCGTTCGTGGTACCGTCCCAACTGGCATCGATATCAAATCCACCCACTCTTGCGGCTTCTTCGGTATAGATGGAATCGAGCCGTCGAATAGTGGCATAGTCAGCAGTATCCTGGGCAGTTCGCGGTCCACCGTAAAAGAAGGCGCTGTCTCCAACCAGGCGATAGTATGCTTCCGTATATTCGGGAACCAGCAGAGGTTCAATCGGGTCCCATGCATTATTATGATTTAGGTCGGCATAGTCATAATAAGTTGACCACCAACTGGCCCTTTCTTCAACAGGGATGGAAATATCATATTGCCGGATACCGTCATGGTTGATATCTTCAAACCGCGGACCCGGATTGAAGATGCCGTCGCCGTTGACATCTTCGCCTCTGTTGGCAAAGCCGTCTCTGTTGCGGTCTTCGCCCGGGTCCAGGTGATAATTGTCGTTAAAATCTTCAAACGGGAGTATGATCGGCAGCGTATCGATGTAGAACCACCAGGAATGCCAGGTGTGGTCTTCGTTCCAGTTATCATACCAGTCGGTAGAAAGCTTTCCAATGACATACCCTGATATTTTCAGGCTGAAGGTGACTTCAGTGCCGTCGGCAACGGGGTTCCCGTTGACATCAGTGACTACGGCGGCACAAGGCAGCAGAAAGGTACCGTCTTTTGGATTTTTCCCTTCTAGGATATTGTAGGCCACATTAATATACCGCGGCGGACCGGCAATGGTGAATTTTACCGTGTCGGATTTTACTGAAGAGAAAGAGCCTGCGGTAATCCAGACCTGGCGGTAATGGCTAGGGGTTTTGCCTGATATGAGATAGCTTGTCGCTCTGCCGTCATCCCCGGTAATGGCCGTGGGAGGATCGAGATATTCACCACCGCTTGGGCCATTGACCAGGTTAAAGGAGATGTTAGCATCTTTGACCCTGTTACCCATGGAATCAAAAGCGATCGCTTCGAGTTTCGCTCTTCCGCCTTCTATGGTGATGACTTCCGGAGTACCCGACAGGTCGATCCGGTTGACCTTATTTGCTTTAAAGTAGAGGCGAAAAGCCCCGGTTGTCATTTCACTGGTGCTTTGAGCGATTCCGAATATCGTCGTTGTGACCGCAAAGTGGGGATTGCGCAGATAAAAGGAGGTCCGTCCGTTAGCGTCGGTGGTGAATGTACGGGCGAAAATGGTATCCATCTTGCCTACGGTTGCCGCCAGATTAATGGTTGCATTTGGAATCGGGGTTGTGCGGTCCCCTTTGAGATAGGAGACGACAATAAGCGTCGAATCGGTACTGTCGGCAATACATGCCTGCCCAGAAGCGGTATCGATGTAAAGTAGATTTGACGAATAATTCACAACAACCGGCGCTACTGCGCCTGCGGCGGTAATAAGCAGGGTGTCCTGGCCTAACCCGGTTCCGGAAATTTTACAATACGCCTGACCGTCATTGTTGGTAGCCGTATCGACACTGGTGATGAATGTCGCATTTTGCTGTTTGGAAATATTAAAACGCTCACCCATTATGGGTATTTTCGCCGCATCGAGAAGAGTGATCAGAACAGTGGCTGAATCAGTGCCATTACTACGGATGCTGGGAGGATTGGCGGAAGCAGTGAGTTCTATCCCTTTGAACTGTACGGTTGTCGACAGCCTTTTCGTAGGATCGCTTTCAAGGGTCGCGGTAATCGTTGCAGTAATATTGCGTCGATCGGAGATTATTAACGCTTCGGCTTTCCCGTCGGCATTCGTTAGAGCTTTAGCCGCGATTGTGCCTGCGGTGGTCGTAAAAATAATGTAATCCCCAACGATCGGATTTCCGCTTTTATTTTTAACAAAGACCATCACCGGGCCCCGGCTTACGCCATCGGCCAGTATGGGCTGGGGAGCGCGGATCGACATGACGCGCGTCGTGATGAATTGCAACATGGTGTCGGCAGAAGCGTAACCTTCCGCATTGTCAAAACCGATGGCGTTGAGCCGCATCGAACCTTCCCACGGGAGAGCGACAATGGAGAAGGTGCATTCCCCGGATGAATTGGTGGAAGCGGACATGTCGTCGGCGGTGTCGATGTCATCCGCTGTTTTAAAGTGCCGGTTCAATTTTATCGTTCGGTTGCCGAGCGGATTTCCAGCGGCGTTTGAAAAAGTGACGGTGATTTTCGCCGTGTCGGTATTGGAGGTCTGCAGTATTGTTTTGTCGAGTTCGAAGGCGATTGAAAGTTCCGAAACATTGATCTGGAGGGATGCCTTCGTCCCGGCCGCCGCGATGTCGATTATATCCGACCCCGTTCTGTCCGCAAGAATTCGTGCAGCGGCGACTCCTTCGTAGTTTGTAAATGTGTCAACAGACAGTACCGTGAGATTCGAACCGGGCCCTTTACCGAAGTTGAAAAAGATGGGGGCGCGCGCAACCGGTTGGCTGGATGCATTCAACACCTTTGCGGTGACAATCGAGGTATCACCCCTTTTCATATTGTTTTTACTGGCGTTGCAGACAATTGTCATCCCTTGAAAAGCGACCTCAACTTCATCGCTGAGCGATTGGTCGGAAACGAGATAGATGGTAATATAGGCGGTATCGTTGATGTTGGAACTTCTAAGAGTCGCTCGGGCGATTCCATCGGCGCCGGTTTTACTCTGGCCGCTGTTTGCACAACCACCGCCGTTTCCTGCAATAGTACCTGCCGAACTGATAAATTGGACGCATTCACCAACGATCGGATTGCGGAAAGGGTTAAGCACCGCAACGGAAATGGAGGTCGTATCCCTGCCGTCGGCCTGGATGATCGACGCTCCCGGCATTGCCTGCAATAATTTTTGTACCCGGACCGGGGTTGTGGTTACCTCAAAACGGACTGTCTGACTGACATTGTTTCCCGCTACGGTGAATTCAATATTTCCGGATTCAGTGTTGGTATAAAGAAAACGAGCTCTTCCATTAACATCGGTAAGAAGGCTGTCGTCAAGAATAGTACCCCGATTGGCCCGGGCGGTCACCGGAAATGAAGCAATCGGTTTCAGTGAATCGGTGCTGGTGGTGTCTGCAAATACGCTCACCCGTATACCGATGGTATCGCCCGGCTGCACATAAGCACTATCCGGACTGGCAAAGATCGAAGGGGTGATCGTTACGTCTACCGGCTCGACCGCCGGTGTGTCGGTTCCCGGGGCAGCGGGATTCCCGTTTTCATCACGAATAGTGCAGAACAACCCGAGCGACAGAATAAGTCCGGCGGTCCACAGTTTACGAGGTGCGGTCGTCACGGAGAAACCCCCTTTGAATTTTCATGTTGTGAAGCCGGTGCTACCGGCCTTTGAAAAAATACAGTGATTAAATGATAACATAATGGAACAGAGGTAGTGAAGAGAAAAGAATCATCTGCTTGAAAATCAGGCAGGAGATTATTTTTATCGATATCCGGGTTGAGGTCTGCTGTTGCTGACCACGGCGGAATTTACTGCCTTACTTGTTCGGGAATATGACACGTGCGACGTTATCAAAAAAAAGGCGCGGGAGTGCTGGTCCGGTCGGTGTCGCGACACTCACCGTTTTACCGTGCCGGTCTGCGTCGGGGCGACCGGGTCGTTGCCATCAACGGCGAGTGTATCAAAAGTGAGCTTGATTTTCGTTTTTTTGCCGCAGAGGAACGTCTGTACATTGATGCGGTGCGCGAGGGGGAACCGTCGGTCATCGAAGTGAAGCGCGTGGAGGGGGCAGTATCCGGCGTCACACTGGCCGAACAACCGATACGGCGGTGCGTCAACCGCTGTATTTTCTGCTTTATCGACCAATTGCCCCGCGGGCTCCGACGCAGCCTCTATATCAAAGACGAGGACGTGCGTCTCTCTTTACTGAACGGCAATTATATCACCTTGAGTGCGTTTCGAAAACGCGACCTCGAACCTATCGTCCGTATCGGATTATCGCCGCTCTATATTTCCGTGCATGCGACCGACAGGGAACTGCGCCGTCGCATGCTGGGCAACCGAAAAATTCCCGATATCATGGAACAGCTGGCATTTCTCGCGCTGCACGGTATCCGGTTCCATACGCAGATTGTCGTCTGTCCGTCGTATAACGACGGGAAGGCGCTGGAACGGACGGTAGGGGATCTGTTGACATTTAAAGAAGCCGTACGTTCCATTGCGGTGGTGCCGGTCGGACTCACCCGGTTCCGTACATTCCCGCTGCCGCCGGTTAATCACGGGGTTGCCGAGAACGTATGCCGGCAGATTGCCCGCATAAGCGACCGTGCGGTGAAACGTGACGGTTTCCGCAGGGTATTTCTTGCGGATGAGTTTTTTATCAAAGCGCGGCTGCCCATTCCGGAAGCCTCCTATTATGGAGAGTATCCGCAGATAGAAAACGGCGTCGGGCTTATACGCCGTCTCCTTGATTCATGGCAACAGGTAAAGGATACGCTGCGCCGCCGTAGAAGCAGCAACTGCGGCAAGTTCCATAAGAAGAGACTGCTTGTCACCTCGGTTTCGGCCGCTTACTTCGTGGCATCTATCATCGACGAAATGACGGCACTCCGCCCGGCACTGCGGATTGAAATCGTACCTGTCCGTAATCGTTTCTTCGGGGAAACCGTTACCGTGGCCGGGCTTCTCACCGCCTCGGATATCATCAGACAGGTGAAAACGATCCTGAAAGGTGCGCAGTACGACGAAGTGGTGCTTCCCGGCGTGATTTTCAATTATGCGGGATATACGCTCGATGGGTTCTCTCCCGGCCGTATCGGTAAAACGCTCGGCATTCCGGTACGCAGCACGCAATCTTTGGAAGAGTTGATCGTTTCATGAAGCAGCACAATGGCAGTGAAACCTCCCTGACGATCCGTTTGAACCGGTATCTTGCGCAATGCGGACTTGGGTCCCGTCGGAAATGCGATGCGCTCATCGCGGCGGGACATATTTACTGCAACGGAAAACCGGTTACCGCAATGGGATTGCAACTCAATCCGGCATCCGACCGCATCGAATACCGCGGTAAACAGGTAAGATGCATCTCTGCGCCGGAGTATCTTGCCTATAACAAACCGCTTGAGATTATGGTGACTGCAGACGACCCTCAAGGGCGTATGACGGTGTATCGCGCACTGGCGGCTGCCGGCGGCAGGGATGTACGACACCTCCGGTATGTGGGCCGGCTCGACTACCAGTCGGCAGGGCTGCTGCTTCTCACCAATGACGGCGACCTCATCCATGCGCTGACACACCCCCGGTTTCATATCAAAAAAGTCTACCATGTTAAAGTGGAACGGCGGCTTGCACCGGAAGAGATCGCCGCGCTGCTCGACGGGATTGACTCGGAGGGACAACGGCTGCATGCGGCTGCAATCAGGGAGATTTCGCTGCATGAAGCGCAGCGGCAGCAGCACTGGTATGAGGTCGATCTATACGAAGGGAAAAACAGGCAGTTGCGAAGAATGTTTGAAGCTCTTTCGATCCGTGTGGGCAGAATCAGACGGGTGCAATTCGGATCCGTAAAACTGGGAGGGCTTTTACCCGGAGAGGTCAGACCGCTCACCGCGAAGGAGGTCGCGGCATTGAAAAATACCGGCTATAACGACCGGGGTAGAGGACGATCCCCTAATAAATGATATTTCGATTGAGTTAGGTCATTTTTTAAATTGCTGAGCCCGCAGATTTGTACTCAAAAAATTAAATTTATAATTTCTTCAAACAAACAAAATGCATTTTAATGAATTTATATGCAAATATCTGTTCTCAAAATGAGAACGAAAAGGTAATTTACCGATTGACATCGCCCCTTTTTTACAGTAAATTACTGGTATGGAACGTATAGAATTTTATACCGATTATCGCAAATTTCTAAAGGATTTTTATTCTGAGCAGAAAAAACACCACTCCTTCTTTTCTTACCGTTATTTTTGCCAGAAGGCGGGCATCACTTCCCCTGCGTTATATACAGAGGTAGTAAGCGGTCAGCGGAACCTGACGGGACGGACGATTGAGTCGTTCATCAAAGGCATGGGGCTTTCGGAGAGTGACGCCGCCTACTTTCGCACCCTGGTTCATTTCAACCAGACGGAGAATGAACAGGAAAAGGTGCAGGCACTCGAACGCCTGAGGGGATTACGGCGCAAAGTCAAACAGGATATCGTCCCGCTTGATTTATATGAATATTTCTCGACCTGGTACTATCCGGTCATCCGGGAGCTTGCCTGTCTGCTGGACTGGAAAGGCGATTATCGTCTGCTGGCGCGGGCGCTCATTCCCCAAATCAAGAAATCGGAAGCGGAGCGGGCGGTTAAATTCCTCCTTGAAAAGGGTTTTCTGAAGATTGATGATAAGGGCCGCTGCCTTCAGACCAATCCGGCCCTTTCAACGGGAAGCGAAGTTTCTTCCCTCGCCATTCGGGCATTCAATGAGATCATGGCAAAGCGCGGAGTCGAGGCGATCCGGCAGTTCCCGCCGTCCGAACGGGATATCCGAACGGTTATCGCGGGTGTCTCGGCCCACAGCTATGCTTTGATCAAAGAGGAAATACGGGAGTTTATTTCCCGGGTGGTGCGGCTTGTCGACGATGATAAGTCTTCCGACAGGGTATACAGCCTCAATCTGCAGCTTTTCCCACTCAGTCAATCCAGTGAAAAGGGAGTTGAGTCTCATGAAGACACATGATACCATATTTCGGGCTTTGCTGGCCGTCGTACCGCTGCTCTCCCTTCTCTGCACGGGCGGCAGTACGGAAATCGGAAATGCACGGGCAATGGTCACGGGATCGATTACCGATAACGGCAGGGAGGTGGATAGTGCTCAGGTGCAGCTTGTTGCCGAAGACTACATTCCCGGCAAGGCGGCCGCCGGCAAGGTTTTTTCGACGCTCACCGGTTGTCATGGAAATTACCGGTTTGAAAATGTGCCGTTGGGAACCTATTACCTCAATGCGAAGGGCTATGGGAAAATGCTGTTACGCGGTCCGATCGAGATTGAAAGGTCGGAAGAGGATCTAGCGACCGATGCGCTTAAAGAAACTTCACGTCTGACAATGGGCATCCCCGCCAACAGTACGGTCAATGTCGTCTTTCTTCAGGGAACAACACTGTCGTGGAGCATCGAGTCGGATACGGCAATCCTTGATTCGGTACCTCCGGGGGCAATAACGGTGGTTGCATTCACGCAAAGCGGCGCTGTTCCGGAGCACCTGACCCCGGAAAACTCCCTACAGATCAAGGTTGACCTCCAACCTGCCGAGGCCGCTGTTGCAGCACTGGATAATGCGCCGCCGCGGATTCTTTCAACGGCAGCGGATCTCGATCAGGTGGTTCGGCGCATTGACACCGTCAATATTTTTACCGTTCGCGCGACCGATCCTGAAGGTGCCGCACTTCACTTCAGCCTTGTTTCCGGTCCGGCGGGAATGTCGATCGACAGCAGTAACGGTGTCGTCAGGTGGACGGCGGGGAACTCTCTACCGGGAGGTGTCTATACGGCGGAGGTGCGTGTATCGGATGAAAATGGGGCTTCACGCACGGTGCAGGTGACGGTTAGGGTGGTGGAGAGGACCTTTCAGATTTCTTTAGCTTCAAGCGGCAGTTTCGAAACGGGAACGACCGGCAGACCGTATCTCTTTCAGGTCAGCGCACCATTTCCGGATACGGTTAACGCCTACCGGTTTTCCTGGGGGGACGGTGACACGACCGGATGGCAGGCGGCGTCCGAAGCGGTCCATAGCTGGAAATCGCCGGGTTCCTTTGCCGTGCGGTTCCAGATGCAACTGGAAACCGACGCTTCCATCTCTTCGTGGTCGGAACCGTTGACCATGGTGATAGCACACTCCAAGGACACCATACCGCCGGTGCTGACACTGCTCGGGCCGGATACGATTTGTATTCTTGACAGTATCTCAAATGATGTGATGGTACGTCTCTTTCGGGAAACGGGGTATATCGCTATTGACGACCAGGACGGTGATATTACCGAAAGGGTTAGTGTATCGATTGAAAAGGGTTGGAATTCAATTACGGTGCATTATTCCGTGCAGGATGCATCGGGTAATATAGGGAGATATTTCCGTCGTATTGATATTTTTACACACAGTTTTTCAGACGTCAGCATCGATTTAGCTCTACCCGATTCAATTATTCAGATTCCTGTTTCCACCGGGAGATGGGTGGAGCCTGGTTTTACGGCAACGGATTTGAGAATCGGCGATGTGACCTCCGACGTGGTGGTCGATTCTTCAGATCTTATTAAGAATCTTAACAATAACATGCCGGGTATTTATTATGTAATGTACACATTGTCATTTAGTGAAGCGGAGAATGTGGCGATTCAGCGTATCCGCACCGTGCAGGTCGTCGGCGACTCTGCCGACATCATCCCTCCCGTCATTACTCTCAACGGCCCGGTCATGATATATTATCTCGATACGTTGTCGATCGATATCATTGCACGAACTTTCAGAGAACCCGGCTACACTGCCGCTGACGACCGCGACGGGGATATCACCTCAAAAGTGATGGCACAACTGGATACTTTACCCCCTGCGAATCATGTCCCATCTATTGCATATACGGTTTCCGATAACGCAGGAAACGCGGCGGATACGGTTTTCAGATGGTTTTTTAAGGCGGGCGAATCGAACAGTACCGGCATGATAATTGATCTGGCGGAATCGGATACTCTTATCCGAATACCCGTATCCAGTGGAAAATGGATAGAGCCCGGTTATACCGCTTCAGACTCCTCAGAAGGAGACGTTACGTCAAAAGTCGTCGTCGATTCATCCGATCTGGTTGCGAACCTGAAAAACCCGGGAGTGTATTATGTTGTTTATTCGGTTCGTAAAGGTGAGGCCATGGAACTGCGGAAAATACGGGCCGTTGAGGTATTCCAGGACGCCATCGTTGAATCTGTACCGCCCGTTATTACGCTTATGGGGCCCAATCCCGACACGGTGCTGGTCGGGAGCGATACAGGGTACTTTGATCCGGGAGCGACGGCGATTGACAATAAAGACGGCGATATCACTGACCGGATCGTCGTTACGGGGTATGTCAAGATGTGGATCGTTGGAAAATACGAACTCAGGTATTTCGTGACGGACATCGATTCCAATCCGACCACGGCTACCCGGACTGTCTATGTGGTGGATTCTGCGTCCATCGGCAGCGCTCCCGTCATCATCCTGCTCGGCGACAATCCCGATACGGTGTCGCTCTGGATGAGTCCGGACGATACGGTATATCATGATCCCGGTGTGACGGCGTACGACGCTCAGGACGGCGACCTTTCTTCGCAGCTTGTCGTCACCGGCAGTGTGAATGTGAATTTTCCCGGTGAATACACGCTGACCTATTTCGTACGGGACGCGGATTCAAACGAAACGACCGCGACACGCACCGTGCTGGTGTCGACCTGGACGAACGATCCCGATATGCTTATAAAATATCAGGTCCCTGTCGATACACCGATGCCGACCTACGGTCCGATGTTCTTTTACTCATTTAGTGTAGATGGTGAGGGTCCGGACCTCTCCACCCTTACTAGTATGGAACTTTGGTGGCCTGAATCTACATCGGATACAATCCTGCATTTTCATGTCAACGGTGATTTAAGTACGCCTACCAATGATAATCCTATTGCGGCACATACGTTTAACACGAATGAACCTGCGATGCTGGTGCGGGATTCTAAAATTCCCGGGATGGACGGACCCTACTATGTGCGTGCGGAGGGAACCACCATGTACTGGGTTGCTTTTTCGGGTAAATATGCTATCACATGGAAAGATGGGACCACCGAATTTCCGGATTGGACTTCACCATGATGGTTGCGTCAATTCAATTTCATATAAAATGCAGTCTCTTGTATCGTTACCTTGTCATCTGCCGCTATCGCAAGGCGTCTTTCTTTTCATCCAAAAAGCTGGGACAAGGGTATCAGATCCGCTCGCGACGGACTGAAGCGGGTAGCGAACGACGCGGCTGAGGCCGCGCCGTTCCCTGCATTTTTTCCATTACACCGCCGCATCATCACAGTATCCCCATCTCCACCGCGATCGCCCGCAGCTCGTCGTTGTCGCGGTGAAGCTGCAGGGCTCTTCGCACCGGTTCGATCAGTTGGTCGACGGCATTCGCCGCTTTCGCCGCTTCGTACCAGTTCACGATGATATCGACGTTATCTTGGCCGATACGGTTTGCCGCGGCGAACAGGTTGCAGGCTTCATCATAATTCTTTTTGTAAAATGCAGCGATGGCCAGTCCTTCGTAGGCAAGGCTGTTTCCGTCATACCGGAGCAAAATCTTCTGGAATGCATCCATGGCGTCGTCGTAGGCGCCAACCTGCAGGAGCGACACCGCCCGGTCGATCTGCGCGCTGCGTTCAAGCGCCGCCTTTTCCCCGTTTTCCGCCGGAGAGAGACGGCCCAGCAGTGCGCGGAAGCGCTGCTCCGCAACGGCTGCGGCGTTTTCCCAGGTGTGAACGGAGCGGATGGTTACTCCCGCTTTCCGGCCGCGTCGCCGCGCTTTCTCCTTATTGTCAAAAACATAGCGCAGTACCGAGCGGAGATGGCCGGTATCGGGGACGAGCCAGAAGGGATAATCGACGGTAACGAGGTCGCTGACCTGTTTCGATTTCATGGCTTCGAGCGAGCACTTGACGAAATAACCGCCCTCCGGCTCGACAAAGTCCAGGCATGCGCCGCCGCCGGTGACGATGACCGGCAGACCGCATGCCATCGCTTCCGCAATGGGAAGCCCGTATCCTTCGGCGCGGTAGGGGTGGACGTAGCAGTCGCATGACGTATACAGGCCGGGGAGTTGTTCGTGGGGGATGCAGTCTGATGTGTAGACCATCCGGGCGATATCATCGCGCGCGGCAAGCTCGCGCACCTTCGCCGACATCCCTTTCCCGTAAACATTGGAGTCTTTAATGACAAGACAGACGGGTTCATCCGCCTTGAATTCGCTTAAATAGGCATTGATAAGAAGGTCGGTGCCTTTACGGGTAGTGACGCCGCCGTTGAACAGAAAACGATACCGGTCGCCGGATGCCTGCCGCACCCAGGGCGCGGGCGGGGCGTCGGGGTTGAAACAGAGCGGGTCGATGCCGTTGGGGACGACTTTTACCTTGTCGGCGGGGATGCCCGACCGCTCATAGCAGACTTTGAGGAAACGGCTGTAGACCCATACCTCATCCACCGTTTCGGCAATTGCCTTGCACCAGGTAACCGGCAGGCTTCCATATTCCCATGGCTGCATGAGGATGAATTTTCCCGATGGCGGCCTGCTGAAATCGGGCGGCCAGCGGTGGCGGATGTGGATATCCGCGTCGCGATGCGGTTCGCGGAGCAGGGCGGTTAACGGCAGATATTTTGATGCAGCATCGGGAGTGAACAGATCAGGTTCATAGGCGATATGCCGTAGCGCAAGGTGCGGGAATTTGATCAGCTCGGTCATCAGTTCGCGGTTCACCATGCCGAGGCTGTGGTGGACGAAAAGCGAACCTTCCCAGTTGATTTTAATGATGCCGTCATCGGGAAGTTGTTGAGCGCACATGGTATATAAAATATATCAGGTACGACGGCGTAACGGTTCTCTGGGGATTATCGGGAGTGAATGGGGCGGATCAGTATCATCGCTCCCGGCGAGACCCTAGTTACCATCCGCCCTGACAGAATGAAGCAGCCGGAAGCGTTGCCTGAACGGCCAATACTATAAACAGCAAGAAAGGCATCCTCGGCCGGGTGCCTGTGCGGGGTACGGTCGATCGAAACACCGCCGGTGGAAGAGGGCGGACGGACATAGCAGTATAACCGGCAATCGGCTTGAGGCCATACCTGAGGCATCAATAATGGCATTACTGGAGACGCGGCCGTAATCAATACAGACGGCAAACTGTCCGTATGCCGCAGTGATTGTTCCGATGCAGAGATGCATCGAGAGAATGTGCTGCAACCGTTGTTTCATGGGCTGTTGCATCAGGGAAACGCGGTTCCGTCGCGGCGGGGTGTGCGGCGGACCAGGAGTTTCATCATAGGGCCGGTTGTCGTTACGATCCTGCCCGACAGGTCGAAGCAATCGGTCGTCGTACGGGGGCGGTTGTCGTTGATGCTCAGCACGGCCCCCACCTCGCTTTGGCGAACGCTATAGGTTTTTCCGCCTTGCGCCGAGCCGCCGGCGGAGACCGTGGTGCGCAGATAATGGTAGAGCCGGCAGTCGACGCTGTCCCGCTCTTCACTCACCGTGAAATAGGCGTCGGCGTTTCTGCTCCAGCAGAGCGCCTCGCCGCACGGTTCCATCCGATAGGTTGCCCTGGCCGGGGCGCGCTTCATGGCATCGGCGAAACTTTCTCCGGTCGCGCGTTTCCAGTAGTAAATTCGTACGTAGTCTTTGATGAGAATCTCATCGCCCGACGGGGATATGTCGGCGGCGGTGATGTTTTTAAACGGGAGTGAATCGAGGAGTTCGAGCGTGTCGATGGATGAGGTCGGCTGCGGATAGGTGGCGCGGTAGACCTTCCCGTTCTGTTCCTTTGAGATGACGTAGTAATCCCGCGTCAACGGATCGAGAAACATCGCCTCGGCGTTCCTGATTTTATCGGGACAGACGTAGTCGAGCCGGTCGATCGTTTTGATCGTATCGACGACGCTATCACCCCTGTACATGGCGAGCGGTTCCTCGAAACGGTAGACGGACTTGGTCACCCATTGCGTGTCGTTGTCGCCGATGTCGCCGACGTAGAGATAGGTTTTTGCCGGGTCGGGTCCGGGACCGGATGCCATGTCTTCCCAGTTACGCTGCCATTTCGTTTTGAGATAATAGGCGGCGACAAGTTTACCTTGGCTGTCCAATGCATAAATTTTATTGTTGTCGCTGTGGCCGTTGCACGCCCAGACAATGCCGTCCTGCAGTTTGCTCGACGCCATGGCGGAAGCGTCAACGAGTGCCGGTACGGTGACGATTCCGGAATCGACCAATACGCCGAATTTTGCGGAGCCGTAAGTCAGTACGGAAAAAAGAAGAATGATAAAGAAAACCCTCGCCTTTTTCATGCTGCCCTTCAGTCAAATCCCCTTACTAATAAATATAGGGTACTTCATCAAACCGTGCAATGCATTGTTACTCGACATGTATTCATTTGTACCCATTCGCAGGGAATGCCGCTTTGGGGGGCGTAAAAACAACAGGCTGTGAAGGAAGCGGTGTATCGTACTTATCGTACTGTCGACGAGACGTTATACATACGTCGCAATGCGCGCCGCCGACATTTACGTACTTTTCCGCAATCCCCAGTTGCGGTAGGCTATTACCGCCAGCCATTTACACTGATTGAGGATCCTGGCAATCCGCCCGATTCGTTGCCGCAGCGGCGAAAGTTTTCCGTCGACGGTTGGAATGGCTGCCGTATGGGGCGCAGGATCGATTCCCGATTCGGCAAGGAGCATGCCCGCAATGTGGATGGTATCGCATCTTCGATTTCGAGGATCCGGATGCCGGAAAGGGGGTCGGTGGGGGTAAGAGGGGGAGACAAAGGGTGTCCTTTCGGTTGATATGCTGTTCGGAGGTTGCTGGAATGAACCTGTATTGTTCGCGGCATCAATTGTACAAAATAATGCATCAAATGCGGGAGGCTCAAGTTGCGGACATGCCGCAGATACTTATCGGGTGGTGAGCACTCTGCCGCTTGTGGCCACTCCCTCGTCGTTGCATTTCACGAGAAGTATTCTGTTACCGCACATTACTTCCGGCGGCATTTCCACCAAAGCACCCTGTGCGGTGAAACGCATAACGGTTCGTCCGGTCGGTTCGTAGAGCTCGAGCCGCACCTTCCTGCCCGCAAACTCACGCGGCAGCCGGAGCATCGTTCCCGAAATTTCGAAGACGCCTTGTACGCCTTGTGGTGCGACGCGCTTTCCCGCGGGGGGCAAAGAGGGCGCAGCTTCGACAACAGGGGTTGGCGCGAAAGCGTTCCTGAAGAGTCCCAACGTGTGGATCGCCGGACATCCCTTGCCTCCGGTGATGCGCAGACGTACCCGGGTGGCGGTAATTGCGTCTAACCTGAGCAGCCGTTTGTAACCGATGCTCTGTTTATTTGCGGAAACGCTGTTCCATTTTCCGTTATAGTATGCGTCAAAAGACCACCGGGTGATTCGGTGGCCGAGTTCGATCCTTTCCTGTATCATTGCGCAATCGAAGGTCGCGGGTGATCCGAGGTCGAACAGCAGCGTATCGGTTGAATAGCCGTCTGATGCGGCGTAGTACGTGCTTTCGCTCGAGTCGATCATATTCGACGGATCGAACGATTCTCCCCTCCCATGCAGCGCGGTGACCGTCGCCCCGGCCGCCAGGTTGGCGGCAAACGTGCCCCGTATCCATCCTCCCAGGCTGTCGAGGCGGGTGGAATCAATCGCGTGGATACGCCCGCGCGTGTCGGGCGGCAGATTAAGCAGAAGCACGCAGTTACGGCCGACCGAACCGAAATAGATCGTGTTCCAGAGGGTTGCGACTGTTTTAACCTGGGAATTTTCCGCAGCGTGAAAATACCAGCCCGGCCGTATCGACACATCGCACTCCGCCGGTACGAACGAGGTGCCGTTTGCCTGACCGGTTGGAAGGGTCGTCAGGTTCTCCTCATCGATCACGCTGCGGTCGATGGTCGACCAGCACGGATCTCCCGCTACGCCGTCCTCGTTGCCGATCCAGCGACCGTCAACATAGGGCGATGCTTTCTTAGCGCCAAAGATAAAGCAATCGGGTTGGATCGCCTTGATCGTGTCGGCCCATCGTTTGAAATCGAATGCCATCTGGTCCCCGGCGCCGTCCCACCAGATCTCATGTATCGGGCCGTAACCGGTAAGGAGTTCCTTAAGCTGGTTGGCGTAAAAAGTGTTGTAGGCCGTTGTTCCATAGGAGGACTCATGCCGGTCCCACGGCGAGAGATAGAGCCCGGCCTTGACGCCGTATTTTTTACAGGCGTCGGTAAACTCCCCGACCACGTCTCCCGCGCCGTTTTTCCACGGGCTTGCGGCGATGTCGTAACCGGTATGCTCGCTCGGCCAGAGGCAGAACCCGTCGTGGTGCTTTACGGTAAGAATCGCGCAGGCAAACCCGGCGTTTTTCACGGTCCTGATCCATTGTTCGCAATCGAGCGCTGTTGGGTTGAACTGTGACGGTTTATCGGTCCCGTCGCCCCACTCGTTACCGGTAAAGGTGTTCATATTGAAATGGAGGAACACCGTGACTTCACGATGATACCACTCGATCTGTTTTGCATTGGGCACAGGGCCGAGGGGAGAGGGGGGCTGACCCGACGAACGTATCGGTATCGGAATAAGAAGAATCGCCATGAAAAGTTTTTTACAGGCATTGCAGAGATTCATGCTCATAATATACCAAAAGCGAGGAGGGAGGGCTGATTTTGTGCTTTTGGCAGGCAGGCTGGGTGGATCTTACGGTATCCGGGACCGCTTCCCGCAGCCTGGCCCCGGATAGAAATCAGTTGTGCCGCTCCCATGTTTATAATATTTTGAAAGCGACCCTCATCCGGAGACGGTACCATGACCGAGGATCTTAAAAAATTGATCCTGAAAGCCGCCGACATACTTCAATCCTACGGAGCGACCGAAGTCTTTTTTTTCGGTTCGGTGGCAAAGGTCGCCGATACCGAGGATCGCCCCATTGATCTGGCGGTTTCCGGCCTGCCGCCCGAGATTTTTTATCAGGCGATGGGAAGCGTTCTCAGTGCCATGAAGCGCAGATGCAATCTTGTGGATCTTGACGAGAAAAATCCCTACGTTGATTATCTGAAATCACACGGGAAACTTCAGCCCGATCTCTTTTCAAGGATTCGAAACGAACTGCAGCAGCTTCATCAAATGCTCGACCGGTATGGTGCGCTGATCGACAAGGTGAGAAAAGCGGAACCTTCGCCGGTCGAAGTGATTGCACTGGCGGGTGTCCTGCAGCTGCTTTACAGCGGAATCGATAAGATATTCACGCTCATTGCAGCGGGCTATGGCGGCGGTTTCAGGAAAGGATGTTCGTGCGCGGCCGAGGCGCTCGAGCGGATGGTCATGCCCGCCCCCGGACGGTCGGCGGTCATAAGTAAAGTACTGATGGAACAGTTGCGGCCCTATATAAGCTTCCGGCAGGTGTTCTGTTATACCTATTCCTACGACCTGGGCTGGGCAAAAATGCGCAATCTTGTCCTTGAAGCCGAGGAGATCCTTCTCCTTTTCGAAGCGGAACTCAACTGCTTCATGGAGAATCACGCTGCATCGGGGTGACCGTTTTTCACTCCGGCGTAAAAGAGGCTTCATCCATGCAGTGGAAAGTTGCCGTGTGCGGCCCCCTCGCTACTCGATCGTCGAATTGGTGATCTCGCATTGCGTGTCATCGTGCATTGAAATTCCCGGCTTGACATGCCACGATCCGCCGATGTTGTTCCGGATGACCGAGTTGTCGATGCGTATGTTTCCTGAATGGTCGTTGGTGACGAAGAAGATCGCAGCGCCGTAGGCGTTGACCTCGTTTTTCTCGATAAGGGTGCCGTAAATCGAGAGTGTCATGGTATTGCCGTCGTTGTAAACGGCCCCGCCGCTGCCCCCTCCGGGCGTCCCGCTCTGCGCGGGGTTGCCGCCATGACCGATCGCGCGGTTGTGGGAAAAAAGGCAGTTGATGATCGTCCACGAGACACCGATGCTGCCGATGCCGCCGCCGTTCGCACCGACATTCCCGAATCCTTCCGCGCCGCCGAAGGTACTGTTGACGACGTAGACCGGGTTGCCGTTGTACTGGCTGAAGACCCTGACCGCCGCTCCGCCCACATCGGGCCCTTCCTCGGCGCAGACATTGTTGAAAAACCGGCAGTTGACAATTTTGAACCTTCCTCCCCGCACCCAGATCGCGCCGCCGCCGTCATACTCACTCTCGTTTTTCGAGTTGCCGTCAATAAAGGTGAGGTTCTGGACGGTCAGACGCGGGTGGTCCTGGTCCTGGCAGTGCGGCGTGGTCCAGTGCTGGTTTTCATCGCAGGTGTTCATGTACAGGATGCGTGTCCTTCCGCCGCCGCTGAGCGTCACCAGTCCGCCGCCGTCGATGACGATGTCGGGGTCTGCGTCGTTGAAGACCTTCGCGGGACGGTTGAGCGTAATGGTAAACGGTTCCGTGCCGCCGTTAAAAACGATCGAGCCTCCCTGCGCCACCGCGGCGATGAAGGAATCCGCCGAGCAGCTTCGCGGGGTTCCGGTGCCGATGACGTGGTCGGGATTCGAGATATCTTCCAATCCTGCCGCGGCGGGAATGGGGGAGTCGCCGTCGGGATTCCCGGCGGGCGGGCCGTCGAGCGGATTGGTGAGGGGATTGCGGATATCGATATTGTCAAGTGGTACGCTTACAAACCGGCAGGCGGTCATCGTGCCGGCAAGCAGCAGGAGTGACGCGAGAACTGCTTCACTGCAATGTTGGTGCATGGCTGCTCTTCGTTTGAATGGCCTGGTCAACGGGCGACTATTGTCGTCGCGGCGATGATACGCCCGTCAACGGAGAGTATACCATGATAGAGGCCGCGGGACAAACTGTTTTCGCCGATCGAGGCAGTGTGATCTCCCGCTTCCTGATGGCGATTGTCGATGACGGTTTTCACCAGTTTCCCGGCAGTGGTGTAGAGATGCAGCGACACGTTCGCCGGAGAGGCCAGATTGTAATGGAGCAGGCCGCGGGAGAAGAGCGGCTGGAGATCGCCGCTGAGTTTATTTTGCATTGCCGGCGCTGCAGCCGCAACCGGATTGAGCTTAAGGTCAGCCCATACAGGATTTCGGTTCGATGCGGTATATTTCGGATTCCCGGCATCGACAAGCGTCCAGCTTGCAGCCGGGCGGTAGAGAATATGATTGATTTTTTGGGTCGAGTCGAGGATCACGCCGTTTTTCCCCTTGACGAAGACAAAACCTGCATCCGTCAGCAGCTTCATCGAGCCTGCGTCATGTTGTGCATTGAAATCGGCCATGATCACCACCGGATCGGTTGCCGTGCCGCCGCTGTCGATCCAGGGGAGGATTTTCTGGAGCTGCGCCGTACGGTAGGTTTCACCATCGTACGCAAGGTGCGTGACAATGACCCTCACCGGTTCACCGCCCATGGTTATGCCGATTTCGAGCGCCGAACGATCCTCCGAACTGCTGCCTTTCGGTATTGCCAATCGTCGTGAGTTTTTCGGGACGCTGTCAGATAAAAAACCGTTGCCGTACGATCCGTTGTTTTTCTTATAGGACATCGAAAATGTATAGGCCATGTTCGCCTGTTCGCCAAGATATTTGAGGACGTCGACCGGTTTCGCCGTAACGGTGCAGCTATCAACTTTCTGAAGACCGGCGATGGTCGGGTTAATCTCTTTTATGACGCCGGCAATATCAGCGTAATTTCCATCCGTATGAGTTTCAGCGTTGATGTTATAGGTTATGATTTTCACCTGGGCCGGATACTGGGCCATGGTGGAAAGACCCGTGAAGATGATGCTTAAAAGAGCCCCTGTCGTTATGGAATGGAATCTGTGCATAGAACCGTCCTGAAAAATGTTGAAACCGGAGGCTGAAAGGAATCAAGGCAAATGCACCATCTCTTCGGCGCCGCCTCTTTGTTTATCTCGTGCCCCCCCCCCTCCCCCGAAGCCGTATCGGGGAATATACCCTTACCGGTCTTTTGTTGTCAAATCAAGGAATAGCGTTCAGAATCATCGACGACGGGGGGTGGTCCTTCAGCCCCTGTCCGGTTCTTTCAGCGCGAATGCGTACGCACCGAGCGAGATCGCCTTGCTTGTTCCGATACGTGAGGTGTCGATGCCGAGGAGTGGTTTCGGTTACCACACTGAACCGCATATCCCCGTCTGCACACTGTTATAAGGTGAGACATGCGCCGTCAATCGCTACCGAACCGCCGATCGTTACGGCGTAATCAGCTGTATTCCGGCTGCACCGAGAACCGCATTTAACCCCCGGAGCGCTTCATGCGGGTGATGGTATCGATACATTCGATGATTCCAGTGAACATGGTACGACTACCGGCCTTGAAAAAACGATACAACAGCGATGATGTGGCTGAAAAGGATCAAAAATACACGGACTGCGGTGATGTATGCAGCTGTTGAGGGGAGGGGAACGGGGGCTTTCCTCAAGTTCAGCAGGGTGCGATCGTACCGTCCCTGCGTGCGGCAACCTGAAAGCGTAACTACCATTTGAAGGAAAAATCCAGAAAGGGTTTTGTTGCTCTTGTCAACAGGCTCGTCGGGAGCGCATCACATCTGATATTCCGGAAACGTATCGAACGGAGATCCATTATGGCAAACAACGTTCTCGTTCTGTACGCCACCCGCGGCGGTTCTACGAGGGAGATAGCGGAATTGATCGTAAAACAACTTGCCGCATCAGGCATGGAGGCCGAACTGCTGCCGGTACAAGCGGCGAGGTCGTTTGACGGATGCGATACCGTCGTGCTCGGTTCGGCGGTGCGCATGGGAAGGCTCATGCCCGAAATGGTCCGTTTCGTAAAAAAACACAAATCCCGGCTCTCCCGCTATCCAGTTGCCGCCTTTGCGGTATGCCTCTCCATGAAAGAGGAGACCCCTGAACAGCATACAACCGCCGAAGCATTTCTCGATCCGATACGGCGGGAGGTCCCGCTTATCAGCGAGGGTCTCTTTGCCGGGAAAATGGATTATTCCAAGCTTGATTTCTTCGCGAGATTGATCGTCAGCAAGATGGTAAAGGCTCCTGAGGGCGATTTCACCGACCGGCGGAAAATCGAGGAGTGGACGGAGGCATTGGAGAAGCGGCTCGAGGCGGAAACGACCAAGGAGACGGTAATTGAGATGCCCGACTTCGTCGGCGTGTGAGTTCAGGGGCCGCTGCACGGTTGGCGATCGAGGGGGTGTATCTTTCCACCTGCCTGCGCCGAGGCTTCGGCAGGCAGGTAGGTTACAGTGCCGCAGGATTTTCTCTGTCACGTCAGACTGGTGTTGCTCGATATCAAGCAGGTCCGTCCTGCCGGGCTCATAAAGAAAAAGGGGCTTACACCAATCTGCGCCCCCGCCCCTCGATCGATGCCGTCAACCCGTCAGCGCGGGTGCACACCCATACCGGTGTAACACACCCAATCGGCAGTGTGGATGCGGAAGACGTGGCATCCCGCGGGAACGTTGACAAATGTCCCTGCACTGTTACTGATGGTGAAAGGTACTTTTAAAAGCAATCTTCCGGACACTGAAAATGTTGAAAGGTACAACTGCCCGCCGTCGATGGGCATAGCAAGGATAACCGGGCGTCCGTTGACTGAAATGATGTGTGAACCGCTGTACGCTTTTTCGCCGGTTGATTCAACATGCAAGGGGGGAACATACTTTTCCAGATTCACTTCAACCGTCTTGGTACCTGAACCCGGTTCCAGGTAGAAGGTGTCGATATACATATCATCACCTTCCTTCAGTGAAACGGTGTATTTCCCCTGATATCCGTTGAAGCTCAGCTTTCCGCTGGCGTCGGGAGCCTTTGTCACCTTGGTTTTCCACTCCTCACGAACTTCACGCCATTTTTTACCCACGTCAGTTTCCTGCAGCAGGGAATCCACGAAATAACTTGAGAGGTTTTCACGCCACATTCGCCGTTTGCACCAGACCCAGAAAATGAGCCCTTCCACATTCCTATTGGCGAAACAGGTCCTCATGAGCTCCTCAACCTTTGCCGCCCGGTTCGACGTAATGGTGAAATCGACTTCAGTAAGCCAGATCCGTTTGCCCAGCTGCTGCGCGAGTTTATTGATCTTCGGTTCATAGCCGCTCTTTTCCAAGTATTCCTGGAAATGCCCTTCGCAGCCTACGATATCATAATAGTTCGCGAGAGGTTTTACTTTTGCAACGAATTTATCGATGACGTCGTACTGTTCGATAAGGTTGTAGTCGTTGATGACAAATTTTGGATCCGGATCGACCTTCCGGGCTTCTTCCAGAATCCATTTAAAAATGTTGGGATCGCCGGTGGCCGAATCAAGCATGGTGGTCGCTGGGGTACTCCCGCTGCGTCCATGTACGATCTCGTTGATCACATCCCATTGCACGACTTTACCCTTGAAGTACCCCATCGCGCTGGCTATCCGTTCAGCCATCGCCTCCTTGAACTGGGGGGCTGTGAGCGTGTACGTCCATTTGGGAATCCAGCCGGTGTGCTCGTTCCAGAAAAGATTGTGACCGCGGATCGCGATGTCGTTCTTCTGTAAAAATTCAACCAGATAATCGGCTCGGGTATAGTCAGGTTCGGTTTTATTGACCGTATCCTGCTTGTGAACATACTCCCACTTCATTTCGTTTTCTGGCGTTCCCATGTCAAAGTATTTGAGAAATGCCTCACCGTAGTCCGGTCCCAGCGTATCAAACGCCCACCGGTTTATCGAGGCGCCAAAGCCGAAATGGTTGCGGGTCTGCCTCACCTCAACCTGTTTACCCGATACCATCTGGCCGGCAAGTTTCACCGAGAGATCGCAGTTTCTCATGCGATGACTGTAATCGTAGCTGCCTGAACTGGGGGCGGCAAACGGTACTGCCGCGATGACAAGGCCCGCTCCCGAAAGTGCTGCAACTGCGGTTATGAGGTGAGTTTTCACTATAAGTCCCCCCGATCTGAAAGACATATAAAATTCAAATTCGTCAGCCATCACACCGAAACGACAATTGCATTGCATGATGTTCTGCCGACAGGCTACTGATGTAATATAGGCTTTTTCAGCGGAAGATTCCAATCTCCGGATGCAGTTCCGCCGGATTTTTCGGGGCGGCGGGTTCCAATCACCAAAATGATCCCGCCAGCTTCATGCAGGAACATGGCGGCATCATCTTCATTGATTCCATGATGCTTGACGCGGGAAAAATTGAAACCCTCGGTTTCGCCGATACGGGACACCTGGACAGGGAGGTCCTGCTGTTATGTTTCGGTCTGAAAAGCCGAAGCGGCATGGAGCATACACTGATACGGCTGGGAGGGTCGGGCGGACGGATTGACATTGATCTGGATAAATATTTCACCGCTTGAATCCCAAGGCGAAGGAATTGTATTTTCGACATTTGTTGTTGACGCCTGAAATACCACTATCTTTTCTCGAAGCTGGTCTATGCAAATTCTGCGGAAGCGGGAAAGGCGTCGGAAAATAGTACCGGTATCAAGGAGGAGCTTTTATGCTCCCGTCCGCGTCCGGAAATCAAATCGCCTATCTTGACATGCAGCGGAGCAAGACTAAGTGAAGCGTATTCCTATTCAAAAAGAAAAAGGTGCAGTGGTCAGGCAATTGGCCGTCAAGGCGGGTAGAGTGTTACAAGGCGAGCACATTAGGCGCCTTGGGCGCTTTAGCATCCCGCTTATTTTTTTCAGTTGCTGTTTTATTTTCCTGTTGCGCTATATCGATCCGGCCGTCATCTATTCAAGCAACGGCATTAACATCCATACGTATGTCACACTCATGCATGCGACGTATGCCTTCTCTTATACAGACCTATTGTATCGACACCTGTTCATTCTCGAACTGACGCCGGAGTATCTGCGGGAAAACACCATCGCCGCGGAACCAATTGACCGCTACTGTACCTATCGCCTCCTTAACTTCCAGTACAGTTACTGGAGAGATCTTCGCGTATGTCAGCGAGACTTGACCTCCTTTGCCGAGACTATGCTCGTGAATACACAGAACTACACACGGAACGAGGCGGGGAACGACGCTTTTAAATGCGTCAACTGCCATATGCCGATGAACAACGATCCGAGCCGCTTCGTACTGCAGTTGCGCAGTAAGGCCGGCGGCGTCGAAACGCTCATCGCAATCGATGACACCATCGCCACCCTGTCGTCTCGGTTCGGCCATGCGGCTTGGCATCCGAGCGGCAGATATATCGCATTCGCGATCTACAAAGTGCAGCAGTATTTCCACGCCGTGGGCGGGCAGTTTTTATTAAACGCTTAAATCGCACATCCTCTCCTTCCCTCTTTTTCCCTTATCTTTCTTCCCTCTTTTTCCCATAAGTGATATAATTAAAAATCGGCATGGATATTAAAGCGTCATATGCGCTTCTGGACAAGATTCTTGTTCTGAAGAAAAACGTCCTTTTTTCGACGGTCTCGACCAGCGAGTTGCGTGCCGTCGCAGAAGTCGCGGAGGAACTTCATTTCAAGCCCGGCGAGCTGATTGTCAAAGAGGACGATATCGGCGATGCGCTCTTTCTGATACGAAACGGATCGGTGCGGGTAGCGAAGCGCGTCGGTGCCGACCGTACCATAGATCTGGCTTCCATGGGGGAGGGGGAGTGTTTCGGGGAGATGGCGGCAATCGATGAGGAGGTGCGGTCCGCGACGGTATCGGCGCGTCAGGAGTGCGTCGTTTTGCGTATAAGTAAAGATGATCTTTACGATGTTCTGCGTGATAACCCACAGATCGGCATCGAACTGCTGCGCATTTTCGTCAAACGGCTTCGCCGGGCGAACAGCCGGATCGAAGAGCTGTCACTGTCATCGGACAGGGGATGATGAATGGAACGCCGTCTGTTACAGATAATCGCGGTACTTGCCAGCGGACTTACGCTCGTCGGATGTACGCCTCGTCCGCAGGTGCTGGTGCTCATCAGCATGATGGCGGATCAGGAGGCCTACTTTAAAAATGAGCTGGTGCCGGCGTTCGAGAAGAAATACCCCTCCGTCATCGAGGTGATCCATTACGGGAGCACCGACAGCATCGAGGACATCATGCGGCAGCGGGCGGGAACTATATCACTTGTAAAAGTACCTTTCGACAAGGCTGGGCCGCTCATGCGCAAAGGAATGTTCGCGCCCCTGAGTTCGGTGCTGGCGGGGGACGGGCTCAAAAAGTTCAAGGATGCGTACCTTCTTACATCGCTCGGAGCCATGGATGGAAAACAGTACCTCGTTCCCCGGAAATTCGAGACGCGCATCATGGTATATTGCAAAAGCAAGGTCGCCGACGCCGCCGCGTCGTGGCGGACATGGAAGGACTCGATCGACGCGGTACTGAAGCATTACAACGGATACGGACTGCCCTCGACGTACCTGCTGGAGGATGATCCGGAGCAGTGGGACTATTTTGATATCTTCGTTGCGGGGTGGATATGGGGGCATACCCTTTACAACGGGAAGGTACAATCGCGGATCGGCCATCGCGGAAAACGGTATTCAGGAACCACGCTGCGGGTTATTGACCGGATATTTCAGCTCGGCGGAGACAGCAGCGCGGTGTTGTCGATGAAGGGAGACGCCGTTGTTGATGCGATCTGCTGGGAGGCGATATATACGGCGGCGGGAATTTACAATGAAAAAATGTGGAGTGAACGGTGGAGCGGCTCCGATATCTGGCAGCGGTT
The DNA here is from genome assembly GCA_016929415.1 of Chitinispirillaceae bacterium. Classification (GTDB taxonomy): domain Bacteria; phylum Fibrobacterota; class Chitinivibrionia; order Chitinivibrionales; family Chitinispirillaceae; genus JAFGNB01. The sequence continues at coordinate 129,887 of JAFGIW010000157.1, forward strand.
TGCTTCCGGAGACGTTTTTCTCTCCTTCATGACGCAACTTGACTGTTTTTTTCTCCACGGGACGGGAAGCGATAACCTCGACGGTTTTTTCCAGCTCCCGGAAGATATGGGCGTCGCGACCATGCCGCGCGCATGTTCGGTGCAGCTTGACGCGGCAGGAATACCGCATAACGGCAGCAAGGCGGTTACCACCGGCGGGTGGTGGTGGGCGATTCCCGCCGATGCCCCCTCTCCGGCGCTTGGATTTGAACTTGCATCCTTTATTTCGGGGACATCCGCACAGATACAGGAGTGCTCGCGCTTCGGTATGATTCCAGTACGAAAGGATATCCTCAGCGATATGTCGATGATGTTCGGCGGGGGATGGATCAAGAACATCTATGAAATGTCATTCAAGCAACTGGTAAAAAACGGGTATACGGTGCTGCCGGGGAGCAGCAACTTCAATGAGGTCGGAAGGTTGTATCTCGATCTCATCGACGAAGTTATTGTGAACCGGCACTGGGCGGCGGAGGGAGCATTCCCGCAGCGCGAGTATATCCGGGAGGTCATAACCTCCCTGTATCAACCGAAGATAGTGCAGACCCTGCAGACCGTACCGTGACGGACGGGCAGGAAGCATCATCGCAAGGAAAGTAAAACGTATGGACGAGCGCAGTGCAGAATTGACCGATTTACAGAAGGCGTACCGTGACGATCCGGAAAACCGCCCGGCGGCGCTGAACCTGGCGCAGCGCTACTGCGATCTCGGGTGGTTCAACGAGGCGATTGAATTATACCAGGCGGCGTTTGAACGCAGTCCGGATGATGCCATGATTCTGCTCGAGTACGGCAATACCGCTTTTAAAAAAGGGGATTACACCAGTGCGGTACGGCTGTTTACCCGGCTGACGGAACGGCATCCTGATCGGATCGAGGGATGGAACAATCTCGGCATCGCCCTGACAAAATGTAATAACCATGAAAACGCCCGGGAGGCGTTTCACCGCGTCCTGGAGATCGAACCGGAAAACTCCGGGGCGCTCCTGAATATGGGCAATTATTATTTCGGCAAACAAGAATACGGTAAGGCACGCACCTATTTCGAACGCGCCTGTGCGGTGCGCGCCGATTTTCCCGATGCATGGTTCAATGTGGGAAATGCGTGCATCGAATTGAAATGCTACGAGGACGCCCGAACCGCTTTTGAAAAGGCACTGCGGTACCGGCGGGAATTTCCCTCGGCGCTCAAGAACCTCGGTTGGGTATACGAACATGACGGCCGTCTCGCCGAGGCGCAGCAGTGTTATTCGGAAGCGATTCTCATCAACAAGGCCGATGCGAACCTCTATGTCAATTTTGGAAACGTGCAGGTGCGTCTCAAAAAGTACGATGAGGCGAAGAAGTACTTTCTCAAGGCGGTACGGCTCTCCCCGAACAACCTGCACGGCTGGCTGGGACTGCGCGGCTACGCACTGGCAAAAGGCGATGTGGAGACGTTCATGCGTGCGACCCTGGCGGTACTACCCCGGTTGAGCGATGAGATGCTCGCGCAGAGCATCGCCGTGCTCTACGACCTGCATCAAATTGACAAAGCGGATGAACTGTTGGAGCAGGCGGACCGCCTCGGCCGCGGCGGCGATCTGCTCGACCTTCAGCGCCTATTGCTCTATAAGCGCCAGGAAAAGCACCCGGAAAAAACTAAGGTGATTGCCGATCGTATTTCCGGATTGACCGATCCGCCGGACGCGATCCATCGGGGCCTGGCGCGGTATTATCTGCTCACCAAAGAGTATGCCTGGGTGATCGCCTGTATCGAGCGTATGAAAGACAGGGATGCAACATCATACGGCCTTCTCTGGCGTGCGATGCTGGAGCAGGGAAAGACGGTTGAGGTGAAACGGGAAATCAGGGAATACATCGCCGTCCATCCCGAAAGCTTTGATACCTATTTTTTGCTTGCCGACATTGAGGCGAAACGGGGAAATGTCAAACGGGCCGAAACGCTGCTTGTTCACGCTTTGGACCATGGATTCAATGATATGGAGGAAATCCATGCGAACAGCGTATTGCATGATATTTTTGAATCGATGACCGGAAAACAGTTGATTGCAGATGCCTGATAAATAACTTTATTGTGTATCAATTTTCCTTTTTTGAAAGGCGGTTCCCATGCGACGCAATGAACGAATTAACGAATCCCTGTTCGGCATCGAAAACAGCACCGTCGATCCAAACCGGTTTTATTCTATCCTGCTCGATGCACGTGCGGCTTCGGTTTCGGAGAATATGTGCGATATTGCGGAAAAATTGCTTACCGGCGAGAAGGAAAACGCCAAGGGGGCGCTGGAACATCTCTGGCGGCTGAAAAAAAATCTTTTTTCGGGGAAAAACGGCACCCTCGACCTGCTTATCAACTATTACCAGGAAAAAATGGACATACTGCGCGGAAAGGAAGAACACCTGAAAAAGGTAAGCCTCGATTCGAGAAATCTACTGGAGGAGAAACGGAAAAAAGACGAAGAGGTGGCAACTGTAAAGCAGCAGGCGGCCGATTGCACGAAGGAACTCTCCGATCTAACCGAAAAACTCGACAAGCTTAAAATTAAGGAGCAGGAACTTACCCTGATCGAACATCAGCTGCGCGAGGAACTCAACCGGAATGAAAATGAAATTGTCAATGGACTTTACGAAATAATACTGACACAGCAGGAAGCGGCCGCGGAAGAGTCGGCCATGGCGGCTTCCGGCCAGCCCTCCGACGTACCGGCGGAAATCCCTCCTCCTCCCCCTGCCGCCGTTGACGAACTGCTGCCGGCGCAGCCCGATACCGCTTCCATTACCGCAGTTTTTGAACCCCCGGTGATACCTGCACCGCCGGAGGAAAATACGGTTCCCGGCAAGGAAGATAATGGTCAGGAGGTCGCGCTGCAGGAGGAGACATGCGTCCCGCCGCTAAGGACCGAAACGCCGCCGTTTCCCAAATCGGTCGTTAAAACAACCGGAGGAAGGGTCATCGGGGAGTACTATTACGACGGAAAAGTTTACAAAAACGAGCGGCATTATATCTTCAACGCCGCATTTTTCGGTGAGGAACTTCTGAATTATACCCGTCAGCTGAAACAGAAATTCGAGCTTTCGATCTATACCGAAATGCTGCAGATGGTCCAGGACGCGGCAAAACGCATCACCGAAAACAAACGCTTGCATTTTGAGGTTGCCACGAACGAAATTCTCAATGAAAAGACCGTTAAGCGGCTCTGGCAGGATGCTAAGCTGCGGTCAATCGACGAGGTTGAACGGTTCGGCGTACGTTTACGGGCAAAAATCGCGGCCCTGGGAAACAACTACATCAGTATTCTTAAGGAGCAGATGCAGCGGTGTATCGAGAAATCCTGAAAACAGCAGGTTTTCAGGTAAAACCAGTCTGGTTACAAAGTAGTATCATTGTTATCTGCCTGAGCGGATGGTTGTCTGCGGCCAATGCAGAGTCTACAGCCGTATCAGTGACGGGTGATACGGTCGCCGCTTTATCCTCGGTGGTTCCAAAGAGCGTCGGCCCGGATACGAAGCCCAAGGCAGCGGAGAAAAAGGCGTCCGGGGCGACAGCGTCGCTGTCGGTAGCGCACGGCAGGGTCGGCTCGCTGCAGCCGGGTGCGCAGAAACAGGCGGTTTCCCCACCGTCACCCCAGCGGCAGAAATTCATCGGCGTTGCATCTGCAATCATCAGGGCGCTTGGAGAAAAAGTTTCCGGACCGTTTAAACGTATCGCCGGAGTGAAAGTGCATTTGAAAAAAAGCTGTTTTCTCATCGGTTCGATCGTACTTGTCCTCATCACCCTCCGGTTTTATCAAAATTACCGCGAACGGGGCCGTTTTATGACGACGACGCGGTTGTCGATCATGGATAAGGAAATACAGCGGGCCTGCCGGTATATCGAGGCGCATTACGACGACCCCGCGCTTGACCTGCAGGGTATTTGCAGCGCACTGGTGACCGGCGGCGCTTTCCTCGAAGCCCTTTTCATAAAAGAGCTGGGTCTGACGGTTGACGACTTTATCACGCAGGTCCGTATCAACCGTGCAAAAATTGCGCTTCGGAAAAATCCGGGACTACCGGTCGACGTGCTCGCCCGGTCGGTCGGGTTCGGCGATTCGGAGGTTTTTATGAAGCGCTTCGCGGACATTACCGGTATTGATTGTCAATCATACCGGAAAGCACTTGCACACGACAACGATGCCGCGGCTTAGAACGATGATTCCCTGGGGGTTGTACGCGGCGTTGCTTCCGGCCATGCCGGCATACGGCATCGAAGCAACAACTCCTTCGTTCTCAAGCCGATTGCCGATTGTCGATACGCTTGACGTTTTCCTGCAGGCCGTTCCCGTCGGTTCGATGATCGGTAGCACGACAAAGAGGGGTGGCTTCATAGAAAACGTCATCAGTCTTTCGGTCGAAGTGTCCGACCAGCACGGTTTCGGCAGGCAGCACCTTTCTCTGGAAGAAGTCCGCCGCTACGATACCACAGGAGCGCTGTGTGAAGCTCGGCAAAAGATGCACAGCGCGGCAGGTATCACGACATGGCGGCTGGACATAGATACTTCAGGAACATGGCTGATTTCCGTTACGACTGCCGGTGTTACCACCAGCCGGCCGGTCAAACCGGTCCCGGAAAAGATAACCACCATGGCGTCACTCTATGAGGGCCTGTTCTTGAATACCCTGCAATGCGGCACATCGTGGACCGATACCTCGATTGAACTGACCTCGGGTGAGAGCATCATTTCCGAAACCCGCTGTGTCGAAATGCCCTCGGAGCGCAACGGGGACTGCTGGGTATTTGATTGCTCGAACAGCCTGCTGCAGCGGCGCGAGCTCTGGAAAGTCGACCGGCAGGGAGCGACCGTCTACCGGGACATGTATCCCTATGCCGGCAGAAAAAAAGGAACCGCGCACCGTGGGGCGGCATCGGACACCGGTGCGGCAGTGTCGCTTTTCGAAATGATGAAAGTCAAAAAATCACGTGCGGTCCGTCCAGGACGCGAACGGATCGCGATTTCATTTGACAACAATCAGCCGGTCGATCAGTCGGTGGCGGCTTTTTTCAGAAAGCGGGGAACGAAATTCATTCTCAATCAGCTCCCCGACAGGTGCAGGCAGACACCGGACACGCTTCCGGTCGAGCTGCAGCACGCCTGTCTTGCCGCGACACCGACCCTGCAGACGACCCATCCGAAAATCAGGCTGCTTGCCGACAGCCTTCACGGCGAATCAATTTCCGTTTGTGAATTAATCGGCAGGTACAACCGGTACGTCTACACCGCTCTTCAGAAACGGAGCAGCCCGACTTTTTCCAGTGCGCTTGAGACCCTCGAAGCGGGGTACGGCGACTGCGGCGAACATGCGGTACTGCTGGCCGCCCTGCTGCGGGCGTCGGGAATCCCGGCGCGCGTCGTGATGGGAATTATTTATTCCGTTGAAGGTGAAGGTTATTTTTATCATGCCTGGGTGATGGCATACGCCGGGCAATGGATATTCGCCGACCCGTCCCATGACTGCTTTCCGGCATACAAGGATCGCATACCGCTCATTATCGACGATGATGGAACGAAAATGATGGGGCTGGCAAAGATTATCGGAAGAATTCAACTACACTATGTCGACAAATAAACAATTGGTATTATTGCCTGTGAAGCCGCGGGTTCCGTCCACCCGGCGGTCGGTTAAGGACGATTTTTTTCCATGATAAAAATACCAAAACCGATACTTACTGTATGCAAGTTCGCTTTTGCGGCGGTCCCGTTCATCTGGATCTTCAGCAGGGTTGAGATTGACCGCTTTATACCTACAATTGTTGATGTCAAGTGGTGGACTATCCCGATTTTATTCATGTCGGTCATTGTTGCGATGCTGCTCCAGGGAACAAGGTGGTGGCTGCTTTTAAGGGCGTTTTCGCCGGGACTCACGCTCCGCAGTGCGATGGGATGTCATTTCCGTTCACTCTATTATTCGTTACTGCTTCCGAATACAACCGCGCAGGAGATCGTACGAACGGTATTTATGGCCAAACGGATCGGCAAGGTGACCAGTTGGAGTGCCGCATGGATCTGCAAAATAACGGGATTGATGGTTTCAGTGGGATTATCTATCTACGGGTTGACGGTACTCTCGAAGGTTGCGGATTCAGCTTATTTCATGCGGATCATTTTGATTTCGGCCATGGCAATGGTACTGCTCATTGTTTTCTCATTTTCAAAAAAAGTTACCCGTCCGCTTCGTCACATACTACTACGATTAATTCCGGAAAGCATAGTCGGGAAGGTTGAGAAAATGAGGGAGGGTATTTACCAATACCGGTACAAGAAACGATATGTTTTCTGGGCGGGTCTCATAACGCTCTTTGCCCAGTTGTCAATCTTTGGCGGTGCATCGATGACGATTAAGGGAATTACCGGTTCGTCGTATTTTCTTGAGTGTATTGCTTTCATCCCCCTTATCGAAATGATCAGCATGGCTCAACCGTTTACCCCCAACGGCATCGGCGTCAGGGATGCACTGTTTGCGCTGATGTTCGCACGACTCCATCTTTCAAAAGAACAACTCTGTATCTATATCGTAATCAGTAATTTGTCGATTTTCTTGAAATTATTGGGTGCACTACCGATCATCCATGACTTCATGAGGAAAAAAAAGAGGATTGAATGACCGTACCTATACAGCTGAAATGCGCAATATGCGGAGGAAAAAACGGCCATACGTTCCATACCTTTCGCGATTTTCATTTCCGCACGGCCGATCAATTCGACTATTTCCAGTGCGGGTCGTGCCAATGTCTGCAGACCGTCAATCCGTCGGCGGACTATGGTGCGTATTACCCCGATAATTATTACAGTTTTAACGCCGACGACAAAACGACTGTCTTCTCATGTGTAAAATGGTGGATGCGAGAAGTAAGAAACAGGTACTATCGGACAGGAAAAGGGGCGATCGGGAGATGTATTCATCGCCTGCTTCCGAATTCGGCAATTGAAATGTTTTATTCACTCGGTCCGGTAAAAAACTGGAAGGTCCTCGATGTCGGATGCGGCAACGATGCATTGTTTCTTCGGCATATCGCCCGGGAAGGTTATTCCGGTTTTCTCGGTGTCGATCCGTATTTACCTGTAGCGGAAAGAACAATCGGCACAGGGAAAATCGTAAGGATGCGGCTCGCTGATGTCAAAGGCTCCTTTGATCTTATCACTTTTCACCATTCGTTCGAGCATATCCCCGATCAGCAGGAAACGCTTATGAAAAGCAAGGAATTGCTCACGCCGCGGGGAACGCTCCTTCTGCGCATACCGACGGTAACATCATTCGCCTGGGAGCACGATGGAGAATTCTGGGCCAATCTCGATGCTCCGCGGCACCTTTTTCTTCATTCGGAAAAAAGCATACGGTTCCTTGGAGAACGTTGCGGTTTGAAGACGGAACGGATCGTCTACGATTCAAACGGATTCCAGTTTTGGGGCGCCGCACTGTACAAACGCGGCATACCGCTCAACGGGAAATCCGCGGTTGGCGTGAAGGTGCTTCGCCTGATGTTTCGCCTGTATTATTCGATCCGCATGACCAAACGCATTGAGCAGTTGAACGCCTCCTCGACGGGGGATACGATGGCGGTATTCATGCACGCAGCGCGGTAGCGCTATAGTTCATTTACGGGATGCCGGCAGCTTCAACCGCAGCTCGTCCATCCGTAGCCGATTTCGGGCGATCAGGCGCAGTATCATCATCCTCGACGACGGGTGTCTCCAGACGTCCTTCCGTTTACGCCATTCGCGGGGAAGATACCGGATTGCCGAGAGCCACGCGGCAAGGAGCGTCCGGATGATGCCGGAACGCGACACTGCTTTCCCCTTGCCGTCGGCATTGGGGATGCCTCCACGCGACATAAGGGCGAAACGGACGGCCGACAAGGGAAATACTAACGGCAGATACCAGAAGGGAAGGTATTTGAATGCCGTCAGGAGGCGGTTTCTTTCCGCGTAGTAAAGCTTCACCGGGGAGAATCGGACGGTACTCACGGAACGGTGGTGATAGACCCTGGCGCGGGGACAGAGGAGTGTTTGCAGCCCGTTGACCTTCATTCTCAGGTAGAACTCAGTCTCCTCGAAGAACAGAAAATAATCGTCATCGAAGGGGCCTATGCGTTCAAAGATTTCCCTGCGGAAAGCCATAACGGCGCCGTAAGCGCTGATAACTTCGTATGGATCGTCACCCGCCGGCGGCTGTTGCGAACTCAAAGGGAACAGGTCCCAGAAAAAACGCACGGCGGACGAGTAGATCTCACCGGTTTCCTTCTCGATCACCAGCGATGCGACCGACCAGGCATCGGTGTGGTCGTCAAGACAGGAGACGACGGCCCGTCCCCATTCGGGAGTGAATTCGAGGTCCATATTGCAGAACGCGACGATCGGCGCCCGCATGGAGGAACGAAGCCGGTTGATTCCTCCCGCATACCCGAGATTGCGTGAAGAGGAGATAAACGTGCATTCGGGGTACGTCCGGCGGGCTTTTTCAAAGGAGTCATCGGAGGAATGATTGTCGAGAACGTAAAGTACTGCGGCGCAATCAATCATTTTCTTCAATGACTCGATGCACGCGAGAAGGTGATCGCCGCCGTTGTAATTGATGATGCCGATGTCGATTCCAGGCCTCATGCAGCCATGTTCTTCTGTTTCTGGCGGCCCATGTTTCCCGCAATCGCATATCGAATCCATACCGCGACTATGAACAGAAAAGCAACGAATGATACAGGCACGAACCGCTTCAGATAATGAGAATGCGGTAACAGTTCGACCGTATGCGATCCCGCCCTGATCGGCGTCGTCATCCACGCCAGATCGGCACGGTAGTACGGAGTGCGCTTACCGTCGATGCGGATTTCCCAACCGGGATAATAAACTTCGGAAATTCTCATGAAACCGTCTGATGCCGCAGTAACCTTTGCCTTGCGGTAATTCGGCGAATAGGTTTGCCATTCGGTGTTGAAGGAATGGTCGGTTATTGATGCGGCGTCCGCAAGGGTGAAACCGGGCGGCAGCACGGGTTTGGCGGTGAGCGCAACCCGGGTGCGATAATCATAGGTCGCTTTTCCGAGTTTATCGATGATCGAGGCGGAGTCGACGACAATATATCCGGGAACAAACGAAAGCCGTTCAAGCGAGTTGTTGTTCTGAATCGCCAATAATTGACTTCCGTTGCGTACGAGAAGGTATCGTGCATTGGCGATATTCAGGAAAGGATTACCCTCCGAGAGCTTTTCCGCACGCAAATAAGGTTGCCCCTCGGCATTGACGCCGATCAGGGAGGAAAGGTAGTTTCGGTCCTGTTGATCTCCCCTGAATTCCCGGTACCAGTGCAGTTCGTTGTCATGAAAACCACCCACTCCTTCAAGGCCGTGAATACCCGCTCCGTTCTGCGGCAGTGCGCCCGGAAGTGCAAAACAGCGAAAAGGACTGTGCTTTATCTCGTCGCACAACGGGGTGAGCGCAGGATCGCGGTAGAAATAGGGCCGGGGGTTGATCAATTTAACAAATCGATAATCGACGCGAAGAATGTCGATGCCGCCGAGAATCAGAATGACGGCGATGACGACTTTCGGAGAAATCCCGTTGCCGATCGACGCCCGCAGCAGGGCAAGAATGCCGAGTGTGAAGACTAACCACATCCAGAGGAAGGGGAGAAATTGACTTTTAAAATTGAGTTCGAATACCCTGTCTTTATTCTGATCAAGCATGGCGCCGGCGAATAATCCTTTAACGAATCCCTGCAGGGAAAAGAGCACGGTCAGCGTCAGGCAGACCCCTGCGGCGATGAGCAGCCCTTTGCGCCACTTTATACGGTGTAGTTCCGACATGGATTGGAAAGTCCCGTTCAACATATCTTTCAGAAAAAGTGCCGCCAGCAGAATGGTTGAAAATGAGAACCAGAACATTATCATGCTTGCGGCGCGGAATTTTTTGACCCCCGGGACTATCGCATAGGCTATGTGAAATACCGGCGTGTGTGCCCCAAGGGCAAAGAGGACGGTGCCGACCGCTATGACGCCCCAGAAAATGCGCCACGGACTTCTCGGCTTGAGCGCGATGGCGCCTGCCGATAGAAGCACGGGCATCATTCCCGCATATTCGGAGTTGAGTTTGAAGGGGTTTTGCCCCCAGTAGTAATCGAGCGTATTGACGAATTCAGGTATCCAGAGCGAGATAAGTTCAGGCCAATGAAGCGACCACGACGATGCGAACTCAAAGCCGCGATCAGCGCCGCGGACCGAGAAAGCATCGCGTATGTAAAGGTATGACGGAAAGAATTGCATCGCCCCCAGCCCGAGCCCAAGAATGACGGCGCACCAGAAATAGAGCGACGCTGTAATAATTTTCTTTTTTGTATCCTTATTGTGCAGCGCAATCCCCGATGCGGTAAGCCAGTAGAAGAACGCCCCCCACAATATGAAATATGTCATCTGGATGTGTGATGTCAGCATGCACATGCCGATTCCGAATCCGACCAGTGTCATTGTCAATAAACGCGGCGCCGAGAGCAGCTGTTTCAGTTGCCAGAGGACAAACGGCAGCCAGGCGATAACGTACATTTTTCCGTCATGGCCGGGATAGATATGCGAGACGAACTGCGGATTGAACATATAAAAAACCGCGCCGGTGACGCACACAAGCGGGTGAATGCCGAATCCTTTCCTCAGTAAAAGGAAAAAGAAAAGGCCTGCAAGAAAAATATGGAGAATCATTTTCAAGCCAATCGATCGCGGAATCGATGAAATCATGGTGACAACGAGCGATGGGGGGTAGAATATATCGCCGAACAACGCATCAATGGTCGGCATTCCTCCAAGTCGCGACGAGAACCAGAAAGGGAGTTGATGGGAGTCCAGCAGTGCCTGTTTTAGTGTCACTTTGGCATCGAGACCGCTCATTTGATCGGAACTTACGAGCATTTTATCCGAAAAGATAAACGGGGAAAAGACAGCGATTACCAGGAGTCCAAGCACAATGGCCGCAAACCACCATGTCCCTGTTTTTGATTTAAGCATCGTTATCAAAGCCGGTTTCTGATTATTGTTTTGTGACACTGCCCCTCCGGTTTACTGAAATGGAAATTTGTGCAGATACTATACGATTAAATATAAAACAGCGGCACGATTAATCGCTTCTTTTGAGACGATTTGAACGGATGGCTGTTGACTGGACTCCCGAGGTCGGTTATCCCATTACAGGCAGGATCATCTAAACGATTGAACGGAATTCAGCGCTCAAGGCTGTCCCGCAATCTTTTTATTGGTTTCCACCAGCCTTTGCGAAAGGGTCTTTGAAATCGCAAGATTGACCGAGGGTTTCAACTTGGCCAGGGAGAGAAATTCATCCTTCCGCATAACCTGAACCGAGCATTCGGTTTTCGCGGTTACGGTCGCCGAACGGGCACTTTCGGTAAAAAAACTGATTTCACCGAACACTTCACCCGATTCCACCATGCCGACCTCTACGTTTTTTACGGTGACGACGGCAATACCCTGGATCATCTGGTAAATTTCGAGGGCCGGTGCCCCTTCGGCAATGATGATCGTTCCGGGGTCGAAGGCCCGGATCGTGAAATCGGGGTGAAGGTCGTCGGAACTGTACGATGCGCAGAGAATATGCATCAAGGTCGATTGTACGGCGGTATAACGGAGAAAGTGAACAATGTCACCGGGATGCGCAGCAAGGTGGTCCGCAATTTCCTGGCTGCCGAAAATGCGGATCGCGGTCCCGAAATCGCTTACGCAGCGGCATTCCGAAGCGCTGCCGAGGGACGTGAGAGGAAGAAGGTCGCCCGTTTCATAGAGACGCACCATTTTATTCCGGTGGTAATAGTTGAAGATACCTTTATCGATAGAGACCCATCCGTCGGTGACGCATGAGAACAGGTCGGTGTCCCGGTCGAGCTTCATCGGTGTGCCGGCGGTGGAAAGGGACTTTATTATGGCATTGCCGAGCGCTTTGGCTTCTTTGTCAAGTAAATCGACCGAAGGGGGCACTTCGATATAGGCGATCATGGTGATACTCCCTTCGATCGAAATTATACGGCGATACCGCGCTGAAATCAAGAACGCTGCGGGGGTATTGATAAAATAACCAACGGCAACCCTCCGCGGGACTATTGCCTGTCAGCAGATCGGCGCCGGTTGACTTTTTTCGTGGAGGTTCGCATGCACGTCCGGGGAGTATAACGGCTGGAAGGCCGCATCTTCTGTTTTGACCTCTCCTGATCGTCTGATAAAATGGTATATTGCTGAACACTGTGGATTGATCAACAGCGAGGTTCTCATGGAACGGCACTCTTATACCCGTCTGACGCTGGCATTGGATATTATCGGCAGGATCAGTGACGGGCCCTGGAATGGGTATCACGAACTTGCCGCAATCAAGCATCAGATCGATCTTCACGATACAATCGCTATCGAACCGTCCTCCCGGCTTTCCCTTGAATGTAATGATCATCAGGTCCCCTGCGATGAGCGGAATGTTTGTCTTCAGGCGGTGACATTGCTGCAGAAGGAGTACAATATCGACCGGTCGGTCAGGATCACCCTGCACAAACGGATCCCCGTTATGGGAGGGTTGGCAGGGGGAAGCGCAAATGCCGCGACGACGTTGCAGATTCTTAACGATCTCTGGAAACTGCGTCTGTCGGTGCATCGGCTTAAAGAGCTTGGCAGAATGCTTGGCATGGATGTTCCGTTTTATTTCATCGGAGGGACGGCGTTCGACAGTGAAGCCGCCGGGTATTGTGAACCGTTACCGACAAAGGTTGTATTGACGTTTGTTCTTGTGCTCCCCGATTTCGGGGTTTCGACCGCCGAGGCATATCGCGGCATCGATTATCGCACCATCGGACACGACCGCCCGCTTACCGAACGGATGAAACATTATTGTCTTGCAAACAGCCGTCAAGGTGTCGTATCATCTATTCATAACGATTTCGAGCGATCCGTCTTTCTGCGCCATCCCCGTTTAAGGGAGATAAAAGAGAAGCTGCTCAAGGCGGGCTGTGCGGCGGCGGCCCTTTCGGGATCGGGTTCAACGGTGTTCGGTGTTGCATCCGACAAAGAAGAGGCGGAGGTTATTCAGAAGAAAATGAAGTGTCGTACCATAATAGCATCCACTTTGATGCGGCAGGCGGGGAGCACATCCGGAAAGGGGTTTACGCATGGACAATCCGAGTGATAAAAGAACGACCGTTTTAAGGTGGCATACCCGGTATGAACTCTACGACTATTTTCGCAAGAATTTCAGCCTGACAAAAAAAGATGTGGACCGGGAGATCTACGCGGTGATGGCAACGTTCAGGCCCCGCAAAGGAAGGACAATAAAAACCGCTGAGCTCTGGCAGAAGGTGGGAATGAATCTCGAGGAGAAAAATACCCCGTCAATCGAGGTCGAGCATATTGATTAGCGATGCGTCCGTTCAGGGCTGGCATACCCTATGCGGCTGAAGGCATTCCAGGGATTTTGATATCCGTTATAATAATTGTACATATAATCCTGGCTCGGTTTGACGATGCTGAGCTGGAAGAACGTGTTCTTTGTCGGCTGCCAGTTCAGCGACATTTCAAACGGCATACTTTTAAAATAGTCGAGCGACTGAAGGTTGTTCGGCGTAAGATTCTGTGCCGATGAAAAAGTCGAATGAATGGGTAAAGCGAAATTAAGATTCAGCGTTACCGGGGCAGCAAAGCGATATTGCATCATAGTGGCATACATGCTTTGCGATTTAAGTCCGTTTACCCCGGAACTGCTCATCGCACCGAAACTGACGCTGTGACGGACATCAAAGCGGGATGGATCAAGCAGCGAGGTGCCTTGCAGTTCGTCACCGGTTTTAGTTTTGTAGGCGTCTTCATTCTGGGCAGAAACAGCGATGGCTGATACAACGATTGCTATGAACATTCCTACTCTCATATCCGCTCCTTGTACTTTATACTTTCAAGTACGGGCAGGTATTAACACTATTGCTTTATTAAGTATATATTATTGCTTTCCAGGCCACCAATACTTTTCCCTTACGGTGTGTATTCCCGGAGAATACATATTTTTTACTATTTCTTGAGGCATCTCCAGGAATTGTGTATACTATTACTATGGATGCTGATGTGAAAAAAGCTTCTGCTCCTGATATTTTTAATTATTACGATTATCGCAACTATTTGAATGACCTTGTGGCCTACGAACGGCAACGTTCTTCCGTATTCTCACATCGGTATATTGTTCAAAAAGCCGGTTTCAAATCACCCACTGCGCTCAAGCATGTCATCGATGGAAAGCGCAATTTGAGTCTCGAGGCGGCGAACCGGTTTGCCGCGGCACTGAAAATCGAAGGTATTCCCCGGCACTACTTCCTTACCCTTGTACTGTTCAACCAGAGTGCTTCACTTGCCGAGCAGGAAAAATATCTCAATGAATTGCTGGAGTTGAAGCGGGCTGAAAATCCCTCACGCCTCAATGAGGACCGGTTCGAGGTTCTATCGCAGTGGTATCATCTCGCAATCAGGGAAATCGTCGATCTTCCCGATTTCAAAAACAGCGCGAAATGGATCGCCCGGGTTCTCTGTCCCCAGATCACCCCTTTTGAAGCTTCACAGTCGCTTCTTTTGCTTAAACGGCTGGGATTGGTTACGAAAAGAGACGGAAGGATTCAACCGTCGGAACGCATTCTTGCGACCGAAAGTCAGTTCCACCAGGTGCATTCGGTAAAAGCGATCGAGTTCCACCGGCAGATGATCCAGCGTGGAGCCGAATCGATCACCCGTTTTCCGAGTGATGATCGCGAGATCAGCGGTACCACGCTCAGAATTTCCCGGCAGGATGTCCTGAATGTCAAGATGCTGCTGCGGGAATTCAGAAAAAAGTTGCTGACGCTGGCCGCCAACAGCCATGAAGCAGACCAGGTGTACCAGTTGAACTTCCAGCTTTTCCCCCTGGTTATTCCCGAGCGCACCAAACGGCTGATTGCCGGGCAGGAGGATATATGAGAGGAAAGTGCCTGATGATCAGGTCGCTTATCGCCCTTGTGATTGCCGCAGGGGTTGCGTGCACCGGAGGGGGTGTGGATGTTGGTAATCCGCGTACCGGGACCGTTTCCTACCGATCGTCCGCTGAGAGGGTTTCCGGAGCGATGGTGATCCTTTCAAAACAGGGTGCCGATCCGGGATGGGGAGAGGAGCAGCCGTGCATTCCCGACGAAGGTATCGGTATTTGTTCTCGACCCATTTATTTCGATACGACGTATACCGATGATACCGGAGCCTTCCGATTCGATACCGTATACCCAGGGTCCTATGTTCTTGTTGCAGCGTGTGACGGGCTCCTGGCACTTGAATATGTCGAGCAGAGGGCTTTTCAGGATGGCGAGGAGGTGTCGCTCTATCTGGACAAACCGGCGACCGTGCAGATAAAAACCTACGAAACGTACGACACGTCCGCCCTTCATTTCCGTGGCGTCAGAGTTGCCGGTACCGGTTTTACTGATGTTGCCGATGAAACAGGGGAGATGGTACTCCGGGATGTTCCCGAGGGCGAGCTTGATTTAATTCTTTACCGGAGTGATGCAGTGAGTATGACCTTTCCATCGTTGCGTACCGAAGCGGAAAAAAATGCCGAGCTCTATGTCGACCCGGTGATGCCGGTATCGTACTGGACCCCGCATCCAAGCGGGTATCGCGATCCGCTCGGCAGGCCTTACGTGGTGGAAACCTCTATTCCGGCGATCGAGGGAGACAGCATCGATCATTTCAAGGATGGAAAGCCGTTCGATCTGCGGATCAGTTTCAGCCATCCGATGGATGCGATAAGTACTGCCGGGGCCCTCAATGGTTTTTCGGATGATGCTGCCGCGACAATTCAGTCACTTTGGTGGGAGGGGGGTAACGTGTTGTATGTTTCCCTCTGCGTTGCCGATACGCTTGGTTCCTGCGACACATCGGAATCCCGATTCAGAGCAGGGGTAACGTACGGCGTTACCATCGACACAACGGCACAGACCTCGTTCGGCGTCCATTTCGCCCATGAGGCGACCGTACGGTTTATTCCGGAACCGTGACGGGTTTTATCGATACAGACGTTCGGCCGGCAGTCTTTTAGGCGGGCAACGGATTGATTTGCATGGCGTCCCTGAGTGCCCATGATGTAAAATTGAGTCATTAACAGAGAAAATATAATTAACCGGGAGGTTGTATGGGAAAGTGTGTATTCGTCGCGGGCATAGTGCTGCTGGCACTCTCGGCAGCGACCGCATGGGCTGCGTTTTCCGATGATTTTTCCGATGAAGCCGCATCGAATCAGCTCTGGATACCGAACGGCGACAGCGTCAAACTGCAATTTGCAAACGGGACCTGTACCGTTGAGAATACCGATGCGAACTATTCCGGCATAGCTTCGCATACGTTTTCAGAAAATGAGAAATCCTCCGTCTTCACGCTCAGTGGTAAAATCACGCTGGGCAGTGCCTCCATGGCGGCCGGATTCGTCTGTTGCCTCACGGCAAGCGGAGTGGCGCCGGGGTATTATATCTCGTTCAGAGGGGATGGTCTGGTGGGGGTGACGAAAATCAGCCCGTCGGGGAGCGGAGAAGCGGTCCTCAGCCTCAGCTGCGCCTATCTGACCTCCGGTACGAACGAGTTGAAAGTGAGCAAGAAGGACGATCAATTCAATATTATCTGTAACGGTCACTTCGCCGCGAAGTTTACGGATGATGATTTCGCCAAGGGGGATATAGCGCTGCTCGTGTCTCCGAAAACGACCGCCGTATTCGACGATATTCTGATGACCGATGAATTTGAGGATGTTTCGCCGCCGACCTGCTTTGCCGATGATTTCAATGACGGCGACCTGGCCGGCTGGAGCAGCTTCGGCGATGAAGGGGTATCGGCGCGTATCGATGCGAATGCGCTGCGCATCACCACGGGGGAGGGGCAGGATCATTATCAGGTGGTCGACCTGCCCCTCAAGCAGTTCGTCATGAAGGTCGTCGTGTCCCTTCACGGAGGAAACACGCAGAAGCTCTACGGCCTCTTTATATGCGGAACTCCTGTCGGAACCGGAACGATACCGCTCGCCGGATTCGGCATTATCGGCGGCAGAAGTTACGCCGCATTTTCCGCAGGGCAGAGTCTTGCACTTTCGCCCAACAGCCGAATCAGGGGCGCCCCGTTCGTTTCATCGACCGGAGACACGACCTTTTACATGGATACCCTCGAAGTAATCAAACGGGACGGTGCAGCCGATTACTTATTTATCGTTAACGGCGATACGCTCACGAAATTAGCCGGCGTCAATTTCGACATCACCGGAGCGGGCATGTTCTGTCTCGACAGCCTCGATATCGTTTTCGACGACTTCGTTGTTGCGGAAGGAACCACGGGAGAGTGCCCTGTCCGACAGCCGACCCTGTCCGGTGTTCGCGAAGGGAATCCGCGGATACAGGGTATGGTCGATACGCGTCTGTTCGATCTTTCGGGTAGATTGATCGGACGGGGAAATGCGGTCTCACGGACGAATATCGTTCCGGGTGTCTATCTGCATCGAAATGCCTTCCGGCCGGTGTATCGGATCAATCAGCAGTGATCGAACATGGCGGGGGTAATCCACTCCCTTACATCAGTTCCTTGATTGCTTCGGCGATGATGCCTATCCCTTTTTCAATTTGATCTTCAGGGGTATGGGAGAACGCCAGACGGAGTGTGTCGTTTCTGACGCCATGAGGATCAAACGCGCTGCCGATGACGAACGCAGCACCCTGTGCCATTGACCTGTTGAGCACTTCGGTTGAGTCAATCGTCGGCGGGAGGGTGACCCATACGTAGAACCCGCCCTTCGGTGTGGTCCACGACACCCCGGCGGGCATGGAATGCTCAAGCGCATCGAGCATCAGTTTCGCTCGACGGGCGTAAATAGGGCGCAGCCCTGCCACGTAAGGAGCCAGTTTTCCCCTGGACAGATATTGATGAGCCAGCACCTGAGTGAATGTCGAGCTGCAGGCGTCCATCGACTGTTTGGCAAGTTCACATTTTTCGATAATGGGCTCCGGTGCAAGAAGCCACCCCAGACGCAGCCCCGGTCCGAAAATTTTTGCGAACGTTCCCACATAACAGATCGGCAGCGATTCACCGGCGAGCGCTTTGAGCGGAACAGTAAGCGGTTTGTCGTTTTCATTAAAATAGAGTTCGCCGTAGGGGTCGTCCTCCAGAAGGCAGAACCGACGGCCGCTCAGCAGTTTGAGAAGCGCCCTTTTTCGTTCTTCGCTGTAAATTATTCCCGCGGGATTGTGGAAATGCGGGCTCAGATAGAGCATCTTTATCTGCGAAGCCCGGCTCTCGATCGTTTTTTCAAGTTTGTCGATATCAATACCGTCATTATCAAGCGCGATGGAGGTGAGGTTGGCGCTGTATGATTTGAACGCCGCGATAGCACCGATGAAACTGGGATACTCGGTTACGATAAGGTCGCCCGGGTCGATGAGGACTTTCGTGAGCAGGTTGATCGCCTGTTGCCCTCCGGTCGTGACGATGAGCCCCTGTTTTTCGAATGGCAGTCCACGGGATTGCAGGTAGCTTTTGAGGGATTCAAGCAGGGGAGGGAATCCCGGTGTCGGGCTGTATTGCAGCGCAATCTGTTTGTCGCTCCGGGAGAGACCGTTATACAATTCGTCGAGCACATCAACCGGGAACAGTTCATTCGCAGGCATTCCTGCGGCAAAGGAAATGACCGACGGGTCGGCCGTGAGTTTCATGAGACGCCGGATCTCGGAAGAACGCATTCCCTTCACGTTTGCTGAGAAATCTACCATAGGGCACACTGCCTTTCCACCAGAAACGGAGTGGCTGTATAGGAGATGGGGGCACAATTACCGGCACACTATTACCGTAATCGGACCCTGTTGCATGGGGTAGCTGTAAAATAGTTATACCCTTTCATAAAGAAAAGAGAGAATTATTTCTTCCGTTTATTGAATAATCGGAGGCCGCCGAAGTAAATTTTAACTTCATTATAGTTCAAACTGGTTTCGGCAGGACAACACCAGCATTGGTCGGGAACCTGAAGTTCACTTTAAGGAGGGCGGGTTGTGAGATACCGGTTGATGGTTCTTGGTGCAGCAGTGATTTTATACGGCAGCACCGCGGTTCCGGCCGCTGAAGTGGATGAAGTTGACCGGGAGATTGCACGTCTGAAAAAGGAGATCAGCCGTGTACAGTCTCAGCGGCAGGATGAGGCAAAGGAAGTCAAAAAAGAGCAGGCGGAGTTTGAAAGCTACCGCGAGCGAACCGCAGCACGAATGGCCTCCGTTACGCGGCAAACCGATTCGATCCGGACGTTGCTTCAGCGGACGAACCTTCATAACGATTCGATAAATGCAGCATTGGCTGCCGTAACTTCACAGATACGGGAGCAGGATCTGCAGCGTGAAAGGCTCCGTGAAGTCATTCTACGAGCATCGAAGATGCTTCAGGGTGAGATGGACCGTTTCACCCCGCTGATCCGTGAGCAGTACGCGGGACCAATCGGTTATCTTATCGGAGAGATTGAGGTCGGGTCCGTGGAGAACACGGAAGCGCTCTACCGGTTACTCAGGATTATATGGGACCTTCGAACCGTGTGCAGGGAAATTCAGGTGGTCGAGGTCGCCTCACCCGTACCGCAGATGCGTGGAACGGTTTACCGGCTGCGCATAGGATCGGTTTTCGAGGCGATCGTTGACATGCAGGGGGAGAAGGCTTTTCTCTGGAATACCGCTGAAGACGGCACGGGCCGATGGATCGCCCTGCCCCGCCGGGAAGACGCGGCCTCTATCCTTGCCGCAGTGAGGATCCGTGAAGGTAAAACGGTTCCCGAACTTATTCATTTGCCATTTGGAACGGATTCCGTGCAGGGAGAGGGCGGCAGCCATGATCAATAAGGCAGGTTGTATCCTGATGGCGGTTGTCTGCGCGATGCCGGTTTCCGGCGCCCGGCGTCCTCCGGTAGTAGACGAAAGGGGAAATGAACTCGCGGGTCTGAAAAACCGCCTCACTCTGGCGCGCGATTCCCTCCAGCGGAAAATAGCACAGCGATGGCATGCACGCGAACGCGCCGTTGAACAGCGAGAGGTTGACAAAGAAGACATCGCCCGTCTGACCGAACAGCAGGAGAAGGCCTTCAATGCGGCGATTGCCGCACGTGAGGAGGGGTACGGGCTTGAACGGCAACTCGAAACCGCCCTGAAAACCGTCGATGAAAAGAAGCAGGAGCAGCGTTATATCCAGTCGGTGCTGAATGAACTGCTCGAAAAAGAGGCCGAAAACAGTACCGGTTTTTTCCCGACGGATATCGATTCGGCCCGCGAGCAAATGAGGAACATCAGGAGCGATTTCAGCCGGCGTTTCAACAGCGCCGCCGCCATCGAAGCGCTCTCCCGTTACGCGGTAGCGTCGATCCGTCGGGGGACGCTCTTATCAACAGTGAAAACAACGGTGCTTCCCGACGGGGAGCAGGCCCGGACGATGACGATCGCGCGTTTCGGCACGGTATTCGGCTATGGTATGGATGACGAGGGTAATGTCTATGCGATAGGGCAGAGCGGCAGGGAAGGCGCCGACCGGTACCGGATCAAACGGATCGATAATCCGCTTCTGCTGCAACAGGTAGCGAAGAGCTTCGGAACTTGGACGGCAGGAAAGCGTCCGCAGGGAAGTGTTCCCGTTGATATCATGCAGAGCGACCTTTCCGGGATGCTGATCACCGGCCGGACGGAAACGGCGTTAACGCGTGCGAAAAAGTGGTTTATCGTCGGCGGACCGGTGATGGTGCCGCTCGGGATACTGCCGCTCTGGGCATTCGTTCTGATATTCCTGAAGCTGGCGCAATTCGTCGGCAGGCGCAGATCGGCGCGGAAAATGCTTTCGCGGGCGGCAACGTTTATCGAAAAAGACGACATGGAAGGTGCGCGCGCGTTTGTGGCAAAATGTAAAGGCGGTGCGGCGCGTGTGGCGGGAGTATGCTTCAGCGCGGCGGCCGTTTCCCGCCAGTCCGTCGAAAGCGCCTTGAAGGAGATGCTCATGTCCGAGACCTCGAAACTCGGCTCACATCTCAATACGCTGGCGGTCATCGCGGGGGTGGCGCCGCTGCTCGGGCTTTTAGGAACGGTCACCGGAATGATCCGGCTTTTCGAGGTCATTACCCGTTACGGGACAGGGGATCCGAAACTGCTTGCCGGGGGTATTTCCGAGGCGCTCATCACGACCGAAGCGGGATTGGCGATCGCGATTCCGCTCCTCCTTATCCATAATTTTCTGCGGAATTATAAAAACGGCATCGTCGCCGAACTGCAGATCGGCGCTTTACGGATTATCAACCGGCGGTTTCCGGAGTCGTGACCATGGTATCGCTCGTGCTGAAGACAATCAATCAGGGCGGCTGGTGGATCATGGGGCCGATTGTGGGCGCTTCGCTCGTGGTCTGGTGGCTCGGCCTGTGGAAACTCTACATGCTTGTACGCCTTTCACGTGCGAGAAAACGTTTCCTGTCGCTCTGGGATGCGGAGAAAAAGACGATTCCCGCCTGCAGGCCGACGGGCAGCGATCAGTACGACCGGTTGTGCCGGTATTTACATTCGGGTACGGTTTCGGCGGGAGCTTTCCCTGCGCGCTTCGGGGAGTTTCTCCTCGAAACGACCGTTGCCATGAATGCGGGTTTCACCACGATGGCCGTCTGGATTTCGGTCGCGCCGCTTCTCGGTCTTCTCGGTACCGTCTTCGGCATGGTCGAAACCTTCAGGGTGATCACCATCTTCGGCGCCGGAAACCCCGCGCTTACCGCCGAGGGCATTTCGATCGCACTGTTAACCACCGAAGCGGGTCTGACCGTCGCATTTCCCGGTATGCTGCTCCATACGTTTATCACCAACAGGAAAAACAGGCTACAGCGGCAGCTCGTGAGTGACGGGGAGTCGCTGATGCGTCGGATGAAAACGACAATTGATGAACGGCGGCAGAGATGATGTTCGAAGATAACCCGGTACAGGCCGAGGATGAACAGGCTGCTAATGTCAATGTCAGCCCGCTCATCGATATGGTATTCATCCTGCTGATCTTCTTCATCGTCACCACCAATTTCAACCGGCAGACGGGCGTTGACGTTGCGAAACCCAAGGCGCAGAGCGCAACCTATCAGGGTCAGAAAACGATCCTCATCGGCATCACCCGCGAAGGGAGCATTCACCTCTTCGGGAGGCAGGTAGGCATCGAACGGCTCAAACATCTGATTGCGCAGGAGGTCGAAAAACAACCCGACGCGTCGATTGTCATCGTTGCCGACAGGCTGTCGGTTATCGGCAAGGCCGTCGAGGTGATGGACCAGTGCGCGCTCGCGGGAGCCAGGCATGTTTCCATCGCGGCCGACAGGGAATAAGATGCGCCGGGGGGTTGAAGGAACGGTTGCGGTCCTGGTCATCTCCGCGGCGGTTTTTCTGGTGAATCTCGGGCTTTTTTCGTTTTTTCCGCTATTGCACCGGATATTCACCGATACAATCACCCAGGCGGTAACGGCACGGCCACCGCAGAAAATAATCATGGAGTATAAGAAGCCGGAGAAAAAGGAAGCGGCCCCGAGGGAGAAGCTTGTCCGCCGGGTCGCCGCGTCATACCGCCGCAGCGGCGCTTCTCAGCTGCAGTTCAGATTCACCCCCGATCTGACGGTGGAGGGAACCGGCGAAGTGGCCGCCATGGAACAGGGGGAGCTCGAAGCGGCCATTTTCGAGGAGGGTGAAACCGATGAGGCGGCGGTGCCGCTTTATCAACCGTCAATACCGTATCCCGACCGGGCGCGCGAACTCGAGATCGAAGGGACGCTCGAGGTCATCATCATCATCGATACAAAGGGAAAGGTATCGTCGATCGAGGTGGTACGGTCGCCCCACACCAGCATCACCGCCGCCGCCCGCAGAATAATCGAGACCTGGCGTTTCAATCCGGCCCGTAACAAAGGGGTTCCCGTGCGGATGCGGGTGCGTCAGGTGATCGAATTTACCTTGGAATAGAGGGCGTCGCGATGGAGCCTGCACTCAGCATCCGCATCAATGAACGTCTATGACGAAAATACTCATCATCCGTTTCAGCTCCATCGGCGACATAGTTCAGTGCATGTCGATCCTGCCGCCGCTCAGAGCATGCTATCCCGACGCGCAAATCCAGTGGATCGCCCGCTCCGACATGGCGCCGCTTTTGAAGATCGACGCCCGGATCGACAGAATTTGGGAAGTCGATCGGAACGGCGGCTTCAAAGCCTTTGTTAAAACCGCATACGCACTGAGAAAAGAGGGATTCACACATATCTACGACGCTCACTCCAACATCCGATCGAATCTCGTTAAGTTGGCACTTTGTCCATTGGGGACATGCGCCATCGGCGGAAAGAAACGGTTGGTGACGCGGCCGAAAGACCGGATAAAAAGGCTTCTGCTCTTTCATCTGCGCATCAACCTGTTTCCGAAACCTTTCAGGTCGTTCGCGTCGTTTACCGGACCGCTCAAAAAATTCGGCGATTACGCGGAAAAGCCTGCGCGTGATGACGCCGCAGCGGCGTACCGGTTCCCCCCTGGAGCGGTGGAAAAGGTTGAGGAGCTGCTTCTGCCCCTGCGGCATAGCCAATGGATCTGCCTCGTACCTTCCGCAGCCTGGGAGTTGAAAAAATGGCCGATTGACTACTGGAAGAGGCTGGTCAGGATCATGCCCGGCGCGCATTTCGTCGTGATCGGCGGACCGCTGGACGACTTCTGCGCCGATATCGCAAACAGCGTACCGGAAAGAGTCGTCAATCTGGCCGGCAGGACTTCCATATTGGAAAGCCTCTATGTCGTCTACAAGGCCCCCTATGTCATAAGCGGCGATACCGGATTTCTCCATGCGGCCGACCTTTTTCATAAACCGGGGCAGGCACTCATCGGTCCTACCGCATTCGGGTTTCCGACAGGAGGACGGATGCGTGTCGCTGAAGTCGATCTGCCGTGCCGCCCCTGTACCAAAGACGGCAATGTAAGATGCAGGAACAGGGAGTATAAGAAATGTCTGATGGATATTACACCTGAAATGGTTAAAGGCCGGATCGACTGAGGCGAGCCGGCCGGCCTCCCGATATCAGGACCGATCGGCTGCCGGTTTCCGACAGTTTTGTACATATCAGGTCCATTACATATATTTTAAATATACCGGTGGCCTGCCTGCCGGTGCATAAATCTGACGATCGATTACCTGTCGTGTGTATAGAATATTCTTCTTTTCGACCTCCTTCTATGATTAAACGAGTATTACTCTACCTGCCGGCGCTGTTTTTCCTGCTGCCGTCCTTTCTTCCGGAAAAAGTGCTGACCATTCTGCCCGCCAAGGGAGAGCGGCGTTACCGGCTGGAGACCTATGTTGATTATCTCGATACCACCCGGGGATCATTAGGGACTGTTGCACGTTCGAACGACTCGGTGATCGTTTTCGAATACACCCTGCGGATGGTCAACCATACCGAAACGATCAAACCGATTTCCGGATTCACCATGATATTCGACAAGCATTCGAAGGGGGCCTTTCTCGATGTGAGCGCCTACGATTATCTGGATATCGACATCAGCATGAAGGAAGCGACTTCGTTCATCATATACCTGAAAACATTCGAGCATTTTACCGATACCACCAAGTGGATGACGCAACGGTATTCGGAAAAGGAGGTCGCGCTGCAGCCCCGGGTGACCGGGTACCGGCTTGCCTTCAAGGAATTTGCGACGCCGAACTGGTGGAAATCGCTCATCGGTCCGCGGTTTCTTACCCTGCCGAAGGCGCCCTATTATTCAAAAGTGATGGCGCTTGATTTCCAGAACAATCCCGGCGGACCTCTCGACGTTTCTGAGCGGATGGAGATCAGGAAAATCGAGTTCAGAAAAGACCGGCGCCTCCTTTACGGAGGATCAATCGGCGGAGCAGTGGGCTGGACGCTGATACTGTCGCTGCTGTTCTTCATCGGGTACCGGAAGAACGCCGGCGGTTCGGGAGCGGCGAAACCGATTAGACACGTCGCTCTGGGCAACCAGTCCGAGGAGCAGCTGACGCGTCTTGTCACCTTTATCGGCTCGAACTATCAGAATCCCGACCTTTCGGTCGAGATCGTCGGTAAAGATACCGGCATCGGCGTGCCCCACATTTCAGCGCTGCTTCAGCAGAAACACCGCATGAATTTCAAGCAATACCTCAACGATATCAGGATCACCGAAGCGAAACGACTTCTCAGGGAAACCGACCGGACGATCGCCGAAATCGCCTTTGCCGTCGGCTACAACAGCATTCCCCATTTCAACCGGGTGTTCAGGGATCATACGAATACCACTCCCACAGAGTATCGCGACAACGCGAAGAAGAGCGGTTGACCCATTGATTTTGGGGCAATGGGGCTATATCATAGCCGCACCATGAATACAAACCGGATGCACACTTCGATGAGCAGCCGTGAAATGAAACCCCGCGGGGTGCCGGGATGTCTGCTGCGGTGCTATTGTTCCGCAATGCGATGTCATTCGGGCAGACACTAATTACCGCAACGGCAGGCGGATGGTGCCGACCGTTGCGGCCATCCGACCATTGAAAGGCCTCGTATGAACATTTACTCCTATCTTGACTACCGTCAATTCATCCGTGACAGGGTTGACGGACTCCGCAGCGGCAACGTGAATCTTTCCATCAGGGAGGTCCTTCGCCGGGTGAGGTGTTCGTCCCCGAGTTATTACAAGGAGGTGATTGTCGATGCGAAAAAGAAAATGTCGATCGCAACCGGACGCCGGTTCGCCGATTTTTTCAGGTTGTCGGGCGACGAAACCGACTATTTTCTTCTTTTAATTCAATACAACCAGGCGAAAACCGAGATCGAGAAGCTTCATTTCTACAAGCAGCTTCTCCATTTCACGAAAAAACCGGCGACCGACGACCATTTTCTTAATATCAACGAATACGGGTACATGGCGGAGTGGCAGAATGCGGTCATCAGGGAACTGCTGCCCCTTGCCGATGATTTCGGCAACCGCAACCCGGATGAACGGGAGGCGCTTGCGCAACTGTTAAGAATGAAGGTGACGGACCGGCAGATCGATGAAGCGATACGGCTCCTTGACGCTTTAAAGTTCATCAGGAAAAACGCAAAGGGGAGCTACCGGAAGACCGGTTCGACGATAAGGGCGGAGAAGAAAACACCCGCGGCCTTCCGGGCATTATGCCAGTTCATGGACCTTGGAAAATCGATCATTAATACGACCGATCCGAGGTACCGGCTGTTCAAGGTGGCAATACTCGGCATGAATAAGGAAACCTTTACGATCCTTGAAAAGAAGATCGACGAGGCCTGCCGGGAGATGATCACGATTGCAGGAGCTTCGGTACCCCATATCGACCGGCTCTATGCCATGAATATCCAGTTTTTCCCGCTCACAAAACTTCCCGAAGAGGGGAGTGGCTGAGACCGGGGTTTGAGGATTCACGTTAAGCGAAGCTGCCACGGATAACGGAAGGGGAGTATTGCCTGCAGCGAAAAGGTCCTTGCCTGAAATAATCGTCTGCCCTGAAACCGAAGCGATTGCCGTTATCACCCAGAAGCTTACCATCATGATTGTTCGAAACTGCATTCATCCCTCCCGTCGTTGGTGGCTGTTTAAAAGATACTGCAAACGGAGTCGGGTTTCTTTTCATCTTTCCGGCAATTTCTTCATTATTTCCGGCAAAGCGGAAAATGATTGCTTGAGAAAAGGTCAATTGAAATATCAAACGATTGGAGAGGTGGTTAAGCCATCCGGAAGAGGGATTGGTGATGGAGACACTTATCAGTATCCAAAAGGGGCTTCAGCCGGTATATCACCAAATTTTCGATGAGGGGGCTTTGCTGAAAGTATCTTTATCATAAGGTAGTAAGGAGGATGGAATGGCTGACTGTAATAAAAAAACGATGACCGTTTTCTACCTGCTGTTGGGACTTACCGTGTTTTCTCTGAAATGCGAAGGGAAAATCCCCGATTTTATCAAACAATTTATTGCCTTTTTCACGTCGAAACCCGCGTCTCCTCCAACTGATGCAAAGGTTGATTCCCTTGTCAATCAGAACATCATGTACCGGTTTTTCGATGAAGCCTTCACACCGGGCGGATTTCAATATGCCTATCCCGAAAAGTCGAAAGTGACCATTGCCGAAGGAATCGCCAGAAACGGGAATGCGTCGCTGCAATTCGATCTTGCGTCTGATGATTACAGCGGCGGATCGGTCTGCCTATATAATAATGAGTACGATCTACGACCTTTGCTTAAAAAGGCGGCGCTGCAATTCTGGATCAAGGGCGCTGTGGGAAACGAGTTGACCACGGTAGCCCTTATAGATGAAGAGAAAACGGATCAGCGCAAGACCGTTGTAAGGGTCCCGGTCCATTGGTTCGGTCCGATCACGACGGAATGGACGCTGATTTCGATCCCCCTTGAAAGTTTTATCCGTTTGAACGAACGCGGCTTTTACTGGGACGACAACCGGAAGGAGGAAGTTCCGGCTGATTTTGACTGGAAGAGGGTTGCGGAATTCAGAATCGAAGTGAAAAAGGACGAGAACAAATCGTTCCGCGTATGGATTGACGATATTTTTATTGTCAAGACGGCGCGGTGAGCGTGTGGGGCTGCTGCGATGGCGACTGACGAAGGCTGTTCCAGCCGGGAATTCTGACGGAGACGAGTGAAGCTCATTGACGGCAGGTGAGAATGTCTATTTCATATATAGGCCGATATCCTATAAACTTGCTCGAAGCATCGAGGGAATAACGATAAATTAGTACCTCGCGCAAAGTTGAATCGCCCAGTTGCGGATTGTTGAACACATCGAGGCCCGCCCAGGAGGTATCGAACGGCGGAAAGATCAGATCGTTGAATTGTCTGTTGAAAATTTGTGCGTTCGTGATATACGGCTTGTTGTTTTTATCGGCGATTCCTAAAATCTCGGTGAAAAAGGTGGCGCCTACCTGCTCGACTTTTTCATTATTGATGTCGTCGTTGATCCTCTTGACCGCCAGTTCGAATGAGGCGGGATCGGAGAAATCGATAGGTCCGTAGGCGTGACGCCACATCAGGTTGAACCGCGAGGTGTCGTCTTCGGCTGTAACAATATGTGCTGCCATCGGACGGAGGGTCCAGAGTGTCCAGACAGTATCGAGAAACGTCAGGCTGTCCGTACGTGTAACGATTTTCATGCTTCCCTTCTGCAATCGTGAATACGCCACTGCGGTCGAGTCGTCAGTTCGCATGAAGATTGCGATTTGCTGCTGAGGCAGGAGCGATATGCTGTCATTGAACCTGATCCATCCTTCCGCATCGTCTAGGTAGTAGTGTTTGTCGCGTTCGAGCCGTTCGTACGCATAGAGCTGGTCGATGGTGTCGACCTTTACGTCCTTTATATGTGGCTTCTTTTCAGTGTTCCAGCCGTCGAAACTCCGCCAGACCGACAGTCGGGTGACTTCAGGCGGCGGTGCAGGGGAGAAACCCTGCGGCGCGTACTTCCGGATGTAATACCGCCGGTAGAGGTTATCCAGGAAGAAATACCGGTCTTTCTGGAACCTCCTCGCGGATCTTGTCTCCCAATGACAATTGGACGGCACCTGGAGCGTCGAGTGGTCAACTACACACGATACGATAATCGATGTAATGAAAGCAGTCCATAAGAAGCGCCACAGCAATTTCATAAGAAGCTCCGTGAAAACCGGCTCATGTCGCAGTCCTTTGTCGTGAACTTTCGATATCACTGCGGGGTCTGCTTTATCCCCGAAGAACGGCTGTTCCATAATATAAATAGAAGCGTCCTCTATTTGAAAGACATCGCCGGCTTCCCGCCTGACCCGTTTCAGACGCTTGTCCGCCATATTCCCCGGCCGTTCATCGCCACGGCTTCCGCACTCCACGGTTCAGGCGGATTCTTCAACGCGACCGATTTCCCGGTGGAATTTTTCCCGCAATATGAACCGGCTGCAGTGAAATTGCTACGCTTCGTCCGGCGTAAGCCTATGATAATACATTGTTATTGTCTTTTTCAGATATTTATATTACTATGGAATATATTTGTATATCTGTTCAATACTTGGGTGCGGACAAGGACCTGTGTAAAAGTAAATAATTTTCCAGAATTCGATTATGGCTTTAAATAGAACCAAAATTCCTATCCACTACCACCATCACGGGAGAATATATGGTTGAGACCGTAGTGCAATCGTTACGCAAGTCTGTTTTATGGATGCTTATCATAACAAATGGAGTTTTGTGGGCCGACGATAAACTCAACAACTTGATGAAGGATGGCAAATTCGCAAAGGCCGTCGAATACATCGACAAATCGCTGCCTCCGGCGAAGCGCACCGTGGAGATCTGGCTGCAGTATGCGGACGCTCTCGAGAAATCGGGGGCCGATAAACAAAAGGTATTGAAAGCGTTTGGCGAAGCACAGAAAGTGCAACCGAGCGACCCGCAGATATTTGCAACAATGGGAGAGTTCCATTTGCGCCATAAAAAGTATCAGGAAGCCATTAAATATTTACAGAAATGGTATCTGCTCGAACGGAGTGCCAAGGCGGCCGAGGCAATGGCGACGTGCGCGATGCACCTTAAACAGTACGACAAGGCCCGGGACGCGGCCGAATCGGCGGTCATGCTCGACAGCAATGCAATCGAGTCCCGTAAAATTCTCAGTTTTCTTTACTTCAATAATAAGGAGTGGGCCGCCGCGGCGCAGCAGTTGGAAGCGATCGTCGTGAAAATCAAAGATGACGTCAGTTACTGGAAAAAGCTCGCACGCTGCTATGAAGAACTCAACAACCGCGAAAAACTGATTGTTGCCGTTGCGCGCATCGTCAATCTTGACAATAAAGATATCCGGTCGCGCAGCATCATGGTCGACTATTATCTTCAGAAAAAGGACCGTGCCGCCGCATTCTCGCTGCTGAAAGAGCTGGCCGTACTGACTCCCGACGATGCAAAAGTATTCAAAAATCTCTATCAGATCAGCCTGGAAAACAACCAGAAAAAAGATGCCGTCCTGTATCTGCGTAATTTCCTGATACTTGATTCTTCCAACGCTGCCTCCTACAAAACGCTGGGCGATTTGCTCTATGAGCAGAAAAACCCGAACGAGGCGCTGGACGCCTACCGGAAGGCATTGAAGCTGAATCCGTCCATCACGGGCATTTACCGTCCGTATATGGCCATACTTATTGAAAAAAAGCTTGATGACGAAGCCCTCGCCGTCGCCCCGAAAGCAATCAGCGCCAATGAAATCGACGCGGCAACCTATGCCGCCGTCGGGAATATTTATAAAAAGAAGAAACGGTGCGGTAATGCGGTCGTTTATTACCAGAACGCTTTGAAAACCGACGTCAAAAACCTCGCCATCCTCTCGTCGCTCGCGGAATGTCAGGCTTCAATGGGGAAAACCAGCGAGGCGTTGCTCAATTACCAGCAGGTTGTCATGCTTAATCCCGATGCCACTGCCGAATACAAGCAGATCGGCGACCTTCTGATTTCGCAGAAAAAGACCGATGACGCCATGAATAATTATCGGAAGTACCTGGAAAAATCCCCGGCGGATGAAGGCATCGCAAGCATTGTCGGCCTGCATTACCATAGTAAAAAGCAATGCAGGGAAGCATTGCCGTACTTTGAGAAAATAAAAACCCCCCGGCTGCTGAACTTGTCACTCGTCACGAAGATCGGCGACTGTTATTTCCAGACGGGGAACTATCAGAAAGCCGTCGAGTACCTCGCCAAGGCACGTTCACAGAATCCGTCTCCATCCGCCCTTCAGGAAATACTCAAACCGCTCGCCGTTTCTTATGAAAAAACCGGGTTGCCCTTCGAGGCCGCCAAAGCGTACGAGGCCTATGTCAAATTACCTGGAGTAAAGGATGCCGATGCCTCCTACAAGCAGGCGGCATTGCGTGAAAGCGCCGATCGTGCATCGGCCATAACCCTGTACCAGGCGAATACCGCCAATTTCCAGGAGGATGCGCGCAGTTTCACACGCTTGGGGATTCTCCTGCTTGAAGAACCGAAACAAACGAAAAAAGCCATTGATATGCTGCAAAAAGCGTCGACCCTTGCTCCCACCGATACGCTTGTTGCACAGAAACTCTGTGATGCCTATCATTCGTCGGGCAACACCTCCAAGGAGCTTACCGCCTCCACAAAGCTTGCAGCTCTTCAGCCCGATAACCTTATTGCCAACCAGCGCGCAGGTTCAATCCTTTACAAAAAGAAACAATACGGCCAGGCCATTCCCTATCTTGAGAAAGTAACGGCCGCTCTGCCGAAGGACATTGATGCCGCGCTTATGCTTGCCGATGCCCACTTGCAGACAAAAAATCCCCTCAAGGCCATGGACGTTTACGGCAGAGCAAAAGAACTCCAGCCTGATAATGTCAAGATCTGGCTGTCGCTGATTTCCGCAGCCGAGGCTGCCGGACAAAAAGAGAAAGCCGCCGAATTCAAAGGCGGTTTGGCGGCCCTGGACAAAAAAGTCGTCGCGAAAGACTCGAAGGCCGTAGATGCACGGTTGCGGTTGGCGGAATATCTGTTTGCCAAAAACGACCTTGACGCCTCGTTTCCTCTTTATAAAGAACTGGCCGAGTTGACGCCGAACGACAAACAGGTGGTCTCCCGTCTTGTGGAGATCGCTCAGAAAAAAGGGAAAAACGCCGATGCTCTCGCGTATCTGAAGCAGTACGTCACACTTGACGCAAATAACGCGAAAGCGCATGTAAATCTCGGCAACCTATATTATGAGCAGAAACACTTCGACGGAGCCCTGGCTGAATACCGTTCGGCATTGAAGATAGATTCTTCGCTTACCGGTTTCTTCCAGAAGTATGGAGAAATCGTCATAACGAAAAGCCTTGAAGACGAGGCGGTGACGGTACTCAATGCCGCGATCAGAAATAACGAAGCGAACCAGAAAATGTTCATTACGCTCGGGAAAATATATCAGAAGAGAAAACAATACCCTTCGGCAATCGCCATGTATAAAAAAGCTTCCAATAACGACCCGAAAAACCTGGCAGTGCTTTCAGCGCTCGGTGAATGCCAGGCGGCAAGCAACGATATCGCCAACGCCGTTGTTACTTACGAGCAGGTAGTGCTCCTCAATCCTCAGGCCAATGCTGAATACAAGGCATTGGGCGATCTGCAGATGCGGCAGAACAAAACGGACAACGCCATCAAGTCGTACCGAAAATATCTTGAAAAATCGGTGCACGATGATACCATCGCCAGAACCGTCGGCATGCATATGTACGGCAAGAAGCAGTATGAAGATGCAATACGTTATCTTGAAATGGTGAAGAACGCTTCTTTATTCAATAGGGATTATCTGCTTGCATTGGGAGATTCCTATTATCAGATGAAAAATTGTCAGAAAGTCTGTGAGGTCTTTAGTCAACTGAATACGAAGAAGGCTTCGCAGGCGACACTCAAGAAAATTCTGCGCCCGCTAGGCGAATGTTACGAAAAAACGAACGATCCGGTAAAGGCCGCCGAGGCATACGGCGCCTATGCCGTCTTGCCGGGAGTGGCCGACGCTGATGCTTTCTATCTCAGGGCTTTTTTGAGGGAAAAGACCGATCCGAAGTCCGCCGAAGCGCTTTATCTTGCGAATATCAAGGCATATCCAAAGGACGCCCGGAGCTATGTACGGCTTGGAATGATGTACGCGGAGAATACCGCGACATTGTCAAAGGCCGTGGAACCGCTCAATCAGGCTTCCATGATCACTCCGAAGGACGTGTCGATTCTTCTTAAACTGGCACAGATCTGGAGTGCTCTGAAAAACGAAGACCGGGAGCTGGAAATGTACAACAAACTCCTTACCCAAGAACCTCAAAATCTCGATGCCAACCGGAGAGCGGGCACATTGCTTATGAAGAAAAAACAGTATTCAAAAGCGATTGAATCCCTGGAAATCGTCCGGGTCACCAACCCTCAGGATGCGGAAATCATGCTGATGCTTTCGGAAGGCTACCTTAAAACCAATCGAAAGGACAAGGGCGTTGAACTTCTGGCTAAAGTGCAAACCATGCGAAAGGAGAATCCGGAACTGATGTTCCAACTCTATTCAATTTACAAGGAGCTGGGGAAGAACGCCGAAGCCGAAAATATGATAAAGCAGCTTATCGCACTAAAAAAGGAGAACAAGTACCGGATCCTGCATGCAAATGATCTGATAGAGCAAAAACGGTACGATGAAGCCAAATTTTTCACTGATGAGATAATCAAATCCGATCCCATGAACCTCGACGGTCTCATGCTGTCTGGCAGGATTCTTACTTTCCAAAAAAAATATGATAATGCAATCGAGTCCTTTAAAATGGCCTCTTATGTAAATGCAAACTACGCTCCGGCCCACTATGAACGGGGCGAAATCTACCGAAGACAGAATCTTTTCGACCGTGCCGAATCGTTCTATGCAAAAGCGTTGAAGGCTGATCCGAAATTCGGCTTGGCCGAGCTGGGTCTGGCCCGCATTTACAAGGCTCAAAACAATGTTGCCGAGTATGCAAGCCATTTAAACAAGGCGAAGTCACTGGATCCTGAAAACAGGGAGATCATGGCCGAAGTAAAAGAAAAAGAGCCCGCGGCTTCGCCGAAGCCGAAACCGTAGAATCGGTTTCTCGCTCAAATGACAGGAGCCCGCGGCAATAGCTGCAAAGGGGGGGGGGCTCTCTTCAGTGAAACTGCTATGGGTATCGTCATCGAAACAACCGGCGCCCCGCAACACTCCTCTTTCCCGGCACAGCCTCCTTTACCCGATGTGCACAACACCTTTTTTTCATATTCCGAAGCCATACTCTTTGATTTCGATAGCGATTATTTCCCCTGATGGGCCCCGGTTGCGACCGGAAACGGATACCGCAACAATTCGATTGATGGAAAAATGTTGCGATTATGGCCGTGAAAAGTTTAAACGGCCGGTGGTTCCTTGGGTATTATTACTTTAGACGCTGCTTACATTCGGGTGCCTCCGGACGGCAAGAGGGAAAGGGGGTGATTGTTTTCGGCAGGTACATGATCGCCCGGATCAGGATTGAAGTGAAAAGGAGAGAAGTGGAAGTTTTACATTAGGCCCGATTGTATGGTTGGTATAATATAATGCTGATAAAGCAGTGGAAGTTTTAGGTAAAATTATAGAAAAATGCACCACACCGGTGCGAGTTAATCCCCAAGCCGGTTTTCGCCGTCTCCCCGGGGGGTATGGCGAAGCCGGTTTTTTGTATGCCCCTTTCCAACGGAAGGTTTCGTTTTACCACCACTTCTTTTTCTTGAAAAACAGAAGAAATGCCACGACGAAGAGGACCATGACGCCAAGCAGTGCCGGATATCCCCACCATTGATCGAGTTCCGGCATGTATTTAAAATTCATTCCGTAAATGCCGGCAAGAAAGCCCAACGGGATGAACACGGTTGAGATCATGGTAAGCACTTTCATGATCTCGTTCATTTTGTTACTCACGGAAGAAAGGTATATGTCAAGAAGACCCGACAGCGTGTCGCGGAAGATTTCGAGTGTTTCGATGACCTTTATCGTGTGGTCGTAGAGGTCGCGGATATAGGGATTGATATTCGGCCTGATCAAATCGCTTTCGGAACGGAGCATGGTGCTTACGACGTCGCGCAGGAGCCAGATCGACCGGCGCAGCATGGTGACTTTAGTACGTAATTTATGTATTTTAAATGAGGTCGCGGGGATCGGTTGTTCGAGAACCTCGTCTTCCATTTTTTCGATTTCCTCTCCCAGCCGGTCCATGGCGTTGAAATAATTGTCGACAATCGCATCCATCAGGGAGTAAACGAGATAATCGGCCGGTTCTTTCCGGGTGCGCCCCACGCCACGGCGTAGCCGTTCGCGGACGGGATTGAAGACGTCACCCGGCTTTTCCTGAATGGAGATGACAATGTCATGCAGCAGGAGAAGGCTCACCTGTTCCGCCTCCAGGTCATTCTCCGTATCATCCCAGAAGATCATCTTCAGTACGATATAGAAATAACGTTCGTGGTCTTCCACCTTTGGAAACTGGTCGATCGTCATGATGTCTTCGAGGGTGAGATTGTGGATGCCCAGTTCCGTGCCGATCCGCTCGAACAGATGCGCATCCGAAAGTCCGTCGATGTTGAGCCAGGAAATCGTTGTCGCCTTTTTCAGCGCTGCGAAATCGATATCATCAGGATGGCTTTCAGAACAGCTGTTTTCATTGAACTCGAACGACCATAGGGCGACGGGTTCTTTTTTCGGCATTTCAATGGGAACAATACTTCCCGGCGGCAGTCCGGACTTTTTGGGATGGATCCGGGAGGTGAGCTTCATAGTTGGAAAACTCCTGAAATAATATTTTCAGACAATAAAGATACGTTATATAGGCAGAGGAATCCAATTCCTCGTAAAAATCCTGAAAATTCACCTCTAATAATTTATATTCCATAGTTGTCTGAAATTAAGTCTTATGAAAGGATCGTATGACGCCGCAGCAGAGAACAGCAATCACGCCTACCCGCGCGGAAGATTATCCTGAATGGTATCAACAGGTCATAAAGGCCGCCGATTTGGCGGAAAATTCTCCGGTTCGCGGCTGTATGGTCATAAAACCGTGGGGATACCAACTCTGGGAAAACATCCAGCGTGTCCTTGACAATAAATTCAAGGCGACCGGGCACCAGAACGCTTATTTTCCCCTGTTCATTCCGAAGAGTTTTCTCGAAAAAGAGGCGGCCCATGTCGAGGGGTTTGCGAAAGAGTGTGCGGTCGTAACTCACCACCGTCTGGAAGCCGGGTCCGACGGAAAGCTGGTGCCGGTTGGTGAACTGGAGGAACCGCTTGTCGTACGGCCGACCTCGGAGACGATCATCGGGGCGATGTTTGCGAAATGGGTGCAGTCGTACCGCGATCTTCCGCTGCTTATTAATCAATGGGCCAACGTCGTACGGTGGGAGATGCGTACACGCCTTTTTCTGCGTACCACCGAGTTTCTGTGGCAGGAAGGGCATACCGTTCATGCGACGGAAGAGGATGCACGGAGAGAGGCTTCGCTCATGCTCGATACGTACGCCGATTTCGCGGAAAACTATATGGCGATGCCGGTTATCAAGGGCGAAAAAACCGAAAGCGAACGGTTCCCCGGCGCCGTCGCGACCTGGTGCATCGAGGCGATGATGCAGGACCGCAAAGCGCTGCAGGCCGGCACCTCCCATTTTCTCGGTCAGAATTTTTCCCGCGCCTCGGAAATCAAGTTTCTCGATGCGGCCGGCAGGGAGGTGTTTGCGTGGACCACATCGTGGGGGGTTTCCACCCGGCTTATCGGCGGAATGATTATGACCCACGGCGATGATGACGGCATGATCATGCCTCCGCGGCTTGCACCGGCGCATATCGTTATTATGCCGGTGGTGCACGGTGACGGGAGTGCGGGCGCCGTTATTGACTATTGTAACAGCCTCGCTGCACAGTTGCGCACGTGCACGTATTTCGGACGTGCCCTTGAGGTGATCGTGGATACCCGCGAAGGCAGGGGGGGGGAAAAGGTCTGGTCGTGGATCAAGAAAGGGGTGCCGGTCTACTGTGAAATCGGACAACGCGACATCGCGGCGAATGCGGTGTTCGTCGGCCGGCGTGATAAGAGCCGCAGAGAACGGTTTACCGTGCAGCGAGACGAGTTCGTCGCCACCATCACGCAGCTGCTCGACGATATCCAGCACGGCCTGTTCGAGCGCGCACGCACCTACCGCGACCGGCACACACGCGTCATCGATTCGAAAAAAGAGTTCTACGATTTTTTCACTCCGGCAAACAGAGAAAAACAGGAGATGCACGGCGGTTTTGCCCTCTGCCACTGGAACGGATTCCATGCGGTAGAGGAAATCGTCAAGAATGAACTGAACGTTACGATCCGCTGCATCCCGCTCGAAGGCGCTATGGAGGAAGGACCGTGCATTATCACCGGTGAACCGTCGAAACGACGGGTCATCTTCGCCAAGTCGTATTAAGCAAGGCATTATCGGGATTCATGCTCCATCGGTCGATACTCATACTGCTGATTGCGCTTCTCATCGGGCAGTCATTCGCGGAAAACCGGCAGGCCGCTGAACCGCTCGATCCCCCGGCGGGCAGTGACGAGGGCAAGAAAAACCATACAGGGGCGATCATCGCGGGCGGTTGCGCCGCCATCGTCGTGCTGGGTGTCGGCGTTTTTTTTCTCCATCGCCGTGCATCGCGCGAACGGCACCATGCGGATTCAGTCATCGCCATTGTCGAGCAGGCATGGGACAGCGCCGGGGCGTTCTACACGGCAGAATTGTACCGCGACGCGATCGCGCAGCTTCAGAAAATAAACGGCGTCTGGTATGAGTATGAGCGGTACAGCACAAAATACCGGAAGAAAAGGCATATCCACACCGACTCGATCCGTGCGGTCATCGCCTCATGCGATTTTCTCGAACGGATGATCCAGCCGATCAAAGCCATCAGCGGATATGCCGAGCGTCTGCCGGTCGACGAGTTCGGTTTGTCAAAGTTCGGCAGGAGGGAACTTGTCGCGATGAAGCAGTACCTGCGCCGTACCTTGGACAGCATCATGACCGTCAATTCGAATCACCGAGATGCGCTGCAGTACAGCTTTCGCCATATTGACCGGCGGTTGCACACGGCCGATTCCCTGATGGAAGCGACCTATGGGCAGCAGAGAACGGAATTCGGCGCGAAGGCGCATTTCTATTACAATCGTGCCATTGAGGCGAACGACTCGGCGGCGCTGCGCAATTTCGTCGAGGACTGCGATTATTTTCATATTGAAAAGGAGTGGTGCCAGCGCGGCCGGATCGCACTGAAACAAAGATCTTCGGAAAGGCCGGTGACGGCCGCTTCAACGAAAAAGATGTCGGTCAGGGAATCGATACAGCTTGCCTACAACGAAGCGATGCAGTCGAAACGGATCGAAGTTCTCGAGGCGTATATCAACAAGTATTCAACGCGCAGATATCGCTCACAGCGGCGTATCGTGAAAATCGACAGCGTTAAAGCCGCTCTTCGTCTGTTGCGCGCGGAGATCGACGCACAGATGGCCTTCAACCGGAGTTATCCTCGTTTCGGCAGCGGCAATACGCAAATCAAACTTTCAGTAAAAGGCCTGTCACATTCGTCTCAGGAGGCATTCGGCATGGCTTGGTACAAGCTTCGGAACGAGATCGCAAAATTGCCGGCCATCCGGCAGCCTGCGTCGCTCGATATTGATTACACCAGTAAACCGCCGATGCTGATGCTCAACGCCATTGTTTCACCGGAACACGATATTGAAAAAAGCACCATCAATTCGCGCCGGGCCTATCGCATTTCCTGCCTGATGCCGGCAATGAGAGTGCTGCAGCGTTTGAAAATGCTTGCCATGATCATGCTGAACGCGGAGAGGACATCGAGTGAAAAATTGGACGATGTGATCGATTACGAAGTCAAGAAGGTGCGCTCGGCGGCCTATACCCTTCGTCTGATGAAACCCGGTAATACCGGGATCATCATTCTTTACGCAAGGGACAACAAAGGCGATGTTCCCGACACAAACCATCTTGTTCAGTTCTACGACTTTTATGACCTTACAGCAGCCGGCCGCGCAACCAAACGGTTCCCCATCTATCCCGGTTCGCTTCCCAACGTGATTCCCTCACTTGCATCAGATTCCCTCGAACAGATCATGGGCGCCGATTTTTTCGGAAAGTGAGTGCGGGGGGGGGGCATCCGCTCCCGCCGTCGCCGGAGTCAAGGTATATTCACCGCGCACGCCGCTCCAGAATCTTGTTGAACTCATTGAGCCACAGCGTAAAACCGTTCATATTCCAGTGGCTGTCGTTTTTAAAATAGATATCCTGTTCCGTCGATGTGAAGCAGTCGTATATATTGACTATCGGTATCAGAAGCCCGGGATGGTTCTGGATGCGCGGGATCAGATTGTTGTACGTGCCGATGCCGGGGTAGAGCACCGAAACCGGATTGGGAATCGCCGAGAAATAGACTTCGTCGAACCCTTTCTTCGTATAATAGTGATGCAGATGATTGAGGGAGCGGACAATGGCATCTATTTCTTCATCACTGATTGACACAAAGGAACTGGACCGGGACAGCGGATCAACAGTGGGGAGAAAAAGCAGACGGGAAGTGTCGGGAGGCAGGTAGACATCGCCTGCGATCCGTTTGAAAAATGTAAAATTAAAGGATGCTTTGAATTCCTTGATGGGGGTGAAGCAGCTGTAACTGAAAAGGTTGTATTCGATATGCCGGTTGATTTCGTTGAAAAACGTTTTTTTGATAACGGCATTTAACTGGCGGATCGTCAGCTTGACCGGGGTATCCTCGATGCGGAGTTTCTGGAGCAGATAATCCGGATCCTTGTACCGTCGCAGGTCTCTTTCGACCATTTCGACGAGCAGGAGGTTCGTTTCCCCCTTTATCGGTTCAACCATGCCGACCTCGCTTAAATTTACCCGGAGGAAACGGTAACTTTTTACTCCGCAGAACGGCGTATGGTCTTTCACGTAATACTCGCCCAGATAGCTGTCGCCGGCAACGAACAGGTTGATGGTTCGGGGGCGGGTGCACTTTTCACGGCCGACTTCAGCAGTGGCGAAGTCCAGTTTCATTTTGAACCGGGGGAGATACGAAAGCCCGAACAGATCGCCGTAGAAGTATTTATCCGATTTCAGGAGAGAGCTTGTCGACCGGTAATTAAACACCGCTTCCATGACATCGTTGGAGGTGCTGACGGCGAGCAGCAGCACGAAGAATGAGGTAACGAGGATCAACACAGATCTTTTCATATTAAAACTGGAAATAGATGAATTGCTTCTGGTTGAACACGCCGAAAAAGTAACATATACAGGCAATAAGCACTATCACCGGTATGAAAATCCGGTTGGGCCGGATGTTGACTTTGACACTGCCGGATTCCTTTATAACAAGAAACAGGATCAGCAGCACGGAAAAAAGCAATTCCGCGGCATTCAGTTTCAAATCGATGCGGTCGAACGGCGAAATGTGTACAAGCTTGCCGAGGATAACCAGAGCCTTTTCGAAGGTTTCCGCCCTGAAAAAAATCCAGGCGGCGGTGACCGCTGCGAACGTCGTCGCCGTCCGTAAAACCCGGACGATCGCGTCGCTTCCGTTGACCGGTACAACCTTTACAAGGAGCAGCGAAAGCTGTTTCTCGATAATAAGGAAAAAGCCGTGCAGCGTACCCCAGATCACGAACGTCCAGTTCGCGCCGTGCCATAAACCGCTCAGCAGGAAGACGGCCATGAGGTTGAAGCGCACCCGCAGGGGTCCGCAACGGTTTCCGCCCAGGGGGATATAGACGTAATCCCTGAACCATGTTGAAAGGGATATGTGCCACCGTTTCCAGAACTCGCCGATGGATTGTGAAAAATAGGGTGCATTGAAATTCGACATGAGTTTGACTCCCATGATCCGTGCGGAGCCGATCGCGATATCCGAGTAGCCGGAAAAATCGCAGTAAATCTGGAACGAATAGAACACCGAGGCGATCAGAAGGCTCAATCCCGACTGGTCTTGAACGTTGCCGTATGCATAATCGACGGCCATGGCGAGCCGGTCGGCGATGACCACTTTCTTGTATAATCCGAATGCAATCTGAAGGAGCCCGGTTTTGAAATTCTCGGCGGAAAACGGATGCTGTTCGTGAAACTGGTGCAGCAGATTCTGCGGCCGCTCGATCGGTCCGGCAACCAGCTGCGGATAAAACATGACATACAGGGCATAAATGCCGAAGTGCCGTTCAGCCTTCTGACGGCCGCGGTATACTTCGATGGTATAGCTCATCGCCTGAAAGGTGTGGAATGAAAGTCCGATCGGTAAAATAATCGACAGGTAAGGAACCGGGTTTGACCGGCCGATACCATGCATGAGAAATGACAGGTTATCATTAAGAAAATTGTAATATTTGAAAGCGGCCAGAACCCCGATATTCGCAATCAGGCTGCAGACAAGAAAAATCCTTTTTTTATCACCTGCGGTGCTTTCGATCAGGATGCCGGCGAAATAATCTATTATAACGGTAAATCCCAGAATCAGGATATAGATCGGTATGAATGCCATGTAGAAATAACAACTGCTTATTAAAAGCAGGGACCATCTCCGCTGATGAGGTATCAGAAAGTACAGGGAGGTGACGATGATGAAAAAGACGAAAAAATGAAGTGAATTGAAAAGCATGAGGTATCAATTACCGTTGTTCAGGTGCTCCACGCTGTCGTCATCCGGCGTAAAAATAGCTCCCGCCCGGACGCAGGGGCAAAACGGGCGGTGTATCAGCCTCCGGCTGCATTCCCCAATGTCATCAGCAGCTTCCGTGCTTCTTTCCACCGGTATGCCGTTGTCGCATCCGATTGCCTGCGGCGGCTGCGGATCAGAAGGAACTGCATTCCCGCCCCGCGAGCGGCCTCGCCGTCGGAATCGTCACGGTCGCCGATAACCAATATTGACGAGGGAGCGAGATTCCACGCGGCAGCGATTGCAAGGAACGGACGCACCGACGGCTTCAAGGCTCCGGAGGCTTCACACGAGGTGATAATATCGAAGCAATCGACCGGAATCCGCAGCCGGCAAAGACGTTCTTCGACGGCGTCATAGTCGGAGAGGACGGCAAGCCTGATTCCGCAGCCGCGGAGATGGAGAAGCGTTTCACGAAGGCGGGGGCGCCCGGAACGCTGCAGGGGCATCGTTGCGATGAACGCAGGGTAGAAGCCGTTATGTATCCAGTCGCGCAGTGCCGCAGGGGTGGCGTGTTCACGCTTGGCAAGCGCGTCGCAGAGCGCGGAGAGGAATACCGCATGCGAGCCGAGGTCTGTTCCCGCAAAACGGGAACGCACCGCAAGAAAATGCGGCAGGCGCAGCGGACGGCGGAACAGCGCGATAAACAGCAGCGGACGGAAAAACCAGCGCATCCGATAGAGCGTATCGTCAAGATCGAAAATGATGCCTTTGACGGAGGTGTATTCAGCCGTGTGCATACGATGTGCGCTACGCGCATTCCTTTGCGGCATGGTAACAATTCTCGAACAGCGTTTCGATCATTGCGAGGGGCGTTGAGGAAAACGCAAGACGCAGGACGTCGTTCTGGGAGATCGTACCGGTACTGTATTTGTCCAGAAGCGTCCTGCGGATTGCTTCAGCCTTGCCCGACACGATTCTGATGCACATGAAATATCCGGAGTTGAAGGGAAGCGGATGGAAGTAATTCCCGTATTCCGGGTGAGCGGCGATCACTTCCCTGATCTTCCGGTAACGCCGTTCGAGTGTCCGGTATTTCTCCTCTTTCTCCGCATCGTACGAGGTACCGGCGTATGCCTGCAGGAGCAGCGACTGGCTGATGTTCGAGGCATTGGAAATATTGCCCCGGATCGCCCCTGCAAGCTTTGCTCCAAGCGCATTGTAAAGTTCGGCGGTTCCGTTTTTAATGGCAAACGTTACAAACCCTACACGGAATCCCCACACATAGTCCTCTTTGGTGGGACCGTCAAGCTTGACCGCGAGAATCCGTTCGTGCGCGTCGGCGAGCAGGGCGAACATCGATTCGCGCAGAACGCCCTGTTCATAGACGAGCCCAAAGTAAGAATCGTCGATCAGTACCGCAATGGAATTTCCGGCTTCCGCCGCCTCGACTAGGGCGGCACGCACCCCGTATGCTTCACTTTCGGTAACCGTATACCCCGTCGGATTGTTCGGGAAGTTGAGAATAACCGCCTTTTTACCGGCAGGAGCGCGCAGCAGTTTGTCATGGAGCGCGCCGACATTGAACCGCAGGTTTTCAGTAAAGGTGGGAAAGGTATCGATACGCCCGCCATGGGCGTTTCCGAAGACCAGATCGTAATTCTCCCAGTAATAGTCGGGGGAGATGATTGAATCGCGTTCCTCGATAAACAGATACCCGGCCATCGACAGCCCGTGGGTGAGCGCGGAAGTAACAACCGGCAGGCTGAACGTTTTTCCCTGCAGCGAAGGATTTTTTGTCAGCATCATTCGCTTCCAGGACGAACGGATCTCGGGACGTCCGGAACTGGGCGCATATGAAAATCCATCGGTTCGCTTCAGATTGACAAGCGATGCAAGCGATCCGAGCACCATCGGAGCGCCGGTATCTTCCAACGCGGTGCCGATGGTCGCGTTGATCGTTTTTCCCACCGCTTCAGCCGATTGTGAAAGGATACCGAGTTTGGGGAAATAAATAGCCTTTCCCCGCCGTGACAGCAACTCGTAAACCGCCGGATTGGCTGATTGAATGGTCCGGTTGAGCGAGAGCGCCTGCGGATTGAATGGCATTTCATGCTCCTTATTGGCAAAAAAAGAGCCAAAAGCAACATCGCCCTTGATGTCGTCTTTCGGCCCGATTTCCTGTAATCGTGTCTTATGCGGCCTGCTAAAAATAAGTCTTTGAAGGGTGGATGTCCAAGAGAAATAAAAAAAAAGGGGATGGTTCATTCATCCCCCGATGCATTGAAATTATTAAACGCTGTTTACCAGCCGATGCCCATGTTCATGCCGATCTCGAACGGTCGGCAGACTTTGACGACAGAACTCTCGTCATAAAATAAGCTCGAAAAGGTATTTGTTTCCGTAGTGATCGGAAGCACATTCTGAGCTATCCGTACATCTATAAAAAAACGAACTTTTGAATTTCTCGGAAACGTTATTCCGGA
This sequence comes from Chitinispirillaceae bacterium, assembly GCA_016929415.1. Taxonomy (GTDB): domain Bacteria; phylum Fibrobacterota; class Chitinivibrionia; order Chitinivibrionales; family Chitinispirillaceae; genus JAFGNB01. Next base: position 173,706 of record JAFGIW010000157.1, read on the forward strand.
TTGCAGGTAGGGAGCTACCCCCATTTCCATCTCATGGAAGAAATTGAGGAAGGGTATTACGCCGAGTCCGGCATAAACGCCTAGCGGACTGGCGGGGTTGAAAATGTAACTGCCGCCCACTTCCATGTACATCCCGCCGTATTTTCGTTTGGTGTCATCGATGATATCCGCGCCGGGTATGCGGCCTCCCGCGCCGAATTCGATGAAGAATCTCTGACTTTCCATTCTCATATCGAAACCGATCGCGGCGAAACCGATCATGGTTCCCTCTTTAACTGCGGGATAATACCCCCCAACCTTGACGCCGGTCAGCTTCTCTGCAAACAACTTGTTGTGTCCCATGCCTTCGCGACGGGTGATATTGGTAAGTGAACGCGCCTCTTCAACCGTAATTTTTTTGTAAAGCGCAGTTGCAAACCGGTCGCTTGCCTCCTCGATGTCTCCATAGGTGACGAGGGTGAGTTCCGCTTTGTGAATCGTATTCCCGGAAGCGTCCTTCCGGATGGCGGTAACGACTGTCTTGCTGTTGTCGAGCAGTTCCTGATCCTCATCATCCTCATCGTCGTCGTCATCATCGTCGTCACGGACAATAACGATCATCTTGGTAGTCCCCGAATCGCCCCGCTCGTAGGAATATTTTTCCTTGCGGCTGAGAAAAAGCCCTATGGCTGTCAGTTCAATATATTCCGAAACGCCTAGTTTCTGCGCTGACGTGGTATAATTACTGTCCGGCTCGAGCGCGCGTCCGGCTTTGATCGGATCGATAACCGTCAGTCCCGAAACGGCTTCATACTTCTTTGCCAGCAGCATGCCGAATGCATCGATATAACTCCGATCGGCATTTACCCCCACAACCGGGAAGACAGCCACATCTTCCGAATAAGCGGTGACAATGATTATGGTTAAAATAATTGGCGCGATAAAGAAACGACTCATAAGAACCCTCCGGCAATAATGGTGAATTAGGTTAAAGCTTTTTATAATATAGTAAAATTCCTTTTTAAGTGCCACTTTCGTGATAGTATTTTCGCACCTCCTCTTAAAATATACCGTCCCACAACATTATTGGCAATGCGACTCACGATAAAGTGGTGCCAGTGGCAACACCTGATATGACACCTTACCCGGGTGAATTCGCTTATAATTTTCATAATATCCTGCGCTTGTTGGTAATGCGTTGATGATCGAGAGAAGCGGTTGATGAGTTGAAATTTTCAGCCATTCAATTATCCAATCCTCTCTTTCAATGCTGTAGAAGATTACATTTTCTATATGTTGTTGATGCCAATTTATTATAATACAGGATGTTGTGTTGCTTTTTTCTGTATATTGAAGAGCAGGCATATCGCAGCGTATCTATTCTTTTCACCGTTTTCCTTGACTATAAACGCAATATATTGTATCTTGGAAAAAAGTATTCTGCAATCTATTGTGGAAATGAGTATACCGGTATAGTGTAACTGCCCCCATTATTTGAAAGGTCCGTGCATGGTCTTAAAAAGGCTTCAGATTTTCGGCTTCAAGTCTTTCGCCGATAAGACGGAACTTATATTCGGCGAAGGTATGACTGCGGTTATCGGTCCGAATGGATGCGGCAAGAGCAATGTGGTCGATGCCATCAGGTGGGTTTTCGGTGAACAGAAAGCGTCCCAGTTGCGAAGCAACAACATGCAGGATGTCATTTTTTCCGGTACGCAGAACCGTCATCCGCTGAACATAGCCGAGGTGGTACTTACCATTAAGAATAACCGGGGGATACTTCCGGTCGAATTCAGCGAGGTTGCCATTTCACGTCGTATCTATCGCAGCGGTGAGAGCGAATATCAGCTCAACAAGGTGCCGTGCAGGCTTCGCGATATCCATAATCTTTTTCTTGATACCGGTATTGGAAGCAGCACCTATACCACCATTGAAAATGCGATGATCAATTCCATCTTGAGCGATAAGGCCGAAGAACGCCGTACGCTGTTTGAAGAGGCTGCCGGGATCGGCAAGTACAAACAGCGCCGCAGGGAGAGCCAGCGCCAGCTTGAAAAAACCAGGCAGGACCTGCTGCGCATTAACGACAAGGTGCAGGAGGCAGATAGACAAGTAAGAATGCTCGCGCGTCACGTTGAAAAGGCGAAGCGTTATAAAACCTACTACGAGGATCTCAAGTCGCTTGAGGTCGGATTCGAGCACCAGCGTTATATCGCTCTCGCTGCGGCCGTCACCGCCCGCCGGAAGATCATCGAAGAGGCGGAAGCGCGGCGTGAGACGATACGGGCAAAAATCGCGGCAGCCGAATCGCGCATCGAAAAGATGCAGCTTTTCGCTCTGGAGAAAGAAAAGGACCTGGAAACCGCCTCGCGACGTGTGAGCGAAACGAACGAACAGGTCGTCCGCATCGACCGGGACATCTCCATCACGCAGGAACGGCTGAACAATACCCGTCAGAATGTGGTCCGGTTCGATCAGGACATGAGCGCGCTCGAAGCGCAGATCGAGGAGGGCGCCAGAGTGCGGGCGCAGCTCGAACGAGGCATTGTCGAAGGCGAGACGCTCCACCGGCAATGCCGGGAGCGGCTTGACGGCGCCGGTGATGAACTGGCGCGCTTTGACGCGCAGATGCAGGAGCGCCGCGCTGCCGCCGATCAACTCGGACGCGATCAGATCGAAGCGATCGATCAGGCCGGGGAACTGCGCAACCGCATCAGCACCCTGAAGTCCGATCTGTCGAACACGATGGAACGGCGCGCACACGATCAGCGTGAGCTGCAGCAGCTTGAAATGCGGATTGAGGAGTACCGGGAAGCGATCAACCTCTGCCGCCGGCAGCTCGCGGCCGCCGACGAGGAACATGGCCGCCTGTTTCAGTCGCGCGAGACGCTGATCAACCGCATCGAGCAGGAGGACACACGTTATCAGAAGCTCATCGAGCGCGAAAAACGGCTTGAGGCGCAGATCGATTCGTCGCGGTCGCAGCGGAAGTTTCTGCAGGGGCTCGAATCAGCGTACGAAGGATATGGTGCCGGTGTCAAGGAGCTGCTGACCCGGAAGCTTCCCGGGATGCGCGGCATCATCGCCGATCTCATTTCCGTTGTTGACGAAAAGGCGGTCGGCCTTGTCGAGAAGGTACTCGGCAATGCCGTACAGACGGTCGTTTTCGATACCGAGGAACAGCTCCGCCATGCCGTTGCGACACTCACACATGAATGCGTCGGTGAAGCCTGCATGGTGTCGCTCGAACGGCTCGCGTCGCTTGCCGCCAGCCTGCCCGCGGAACAGTTCGGTGCCGCCGCGAGCCTCCGATCGATGATTAAGGTCATGCCGCAGTGCGAAGCGGTTGCCGACAACCTTCTCGGTTCGGTGTTTATCACCGACAACGGGAGCCAGGCCATGGACCTGATTCTGCGCAGTGGAACGCCGTACCGGTTCGCCGGACGCGACGGAGTCATCTGCAACGGCGACGGGACCGTGATCGCCGGCACCGCAGCAACCGAGAAGGCCGGGATCCTGCAGCGTAAACGGCAGATCGATAAATTGACTGATGACATTGCCGTCTTTGAGGAGGAATATGCCGTTATCCTCGGCGATAAAGATCGGTGCACTATCACCCGTGATGAGGCAAAGGTCGCGCTCATCGGCGTTGATGAGAAACTCAACCAGGGACAGCGTCGTCAGCAGGAACAGCAGACCGCCATTAAACATTACGAGCAGGAAATACAGAACGTGCAGGGCAGGATCGCCGGGTTGCATCCCGAACTCGCCGAGGCGCAGTCGAAAATAGCTTCATTGGAGGAAAGGGTCATTCATGACGAAGCGGAAGATGCGGTTCTCGAAAACCGGCGGGAGGAGCTCGAACTGACGGTAGAGACCGCTCGCGGCGAAGTACGCGCCATGGAGGAGCGGCGGCGCATGCTCACCGAGCAGCTCAAGAATATCGAGTTGGAAACCCAGGGGCTTCAAAGCCGCATCAATCAGGACGGTCAGGATATCCAGCGGTTGACTCATGATATATCGCTCTTGGGGGAACGCACACAGGCGAAGAGTGAGGAGAAGCGCCGTTCGATTGATGAAATCGCCGATCTCGGCACTCTGCATGAACGCCTGAAACTTGAGCTGCAGTACCAGTGTTCGGTCCGTGTGGAACAGGAAGGAAAACGCGACGAGATCCGCGAAGCCTATAACGCCATGTTGATGGAAATCGAGGAAGTCCGCAAGAAAATGCGGGGCGACCAGACTGAGCAGGAGACGCTCGGGAACAGCACCCACGACGAACAGATCAAGTTGACGCGGGATGAACAGGAACAGCGGCGTATCCGCGAGCGTATCTGGGAGGTGTACGAAGTCGATCTCGAAACCCCCCCGGCGACGCTGCAACCGGTTGTCGAGGAGGAACAGGAGGTACAGCACACCATCGCAATGCTTCGCGAACGGATCAAACACGTAGGGCAGGTCAATATGGCCGCGCTGGAGGATTATGATGCCGAAAGCGGACGGCTCAAGGAATTTACCGCCCAGCGTGACGACCTGCAGACCGCGGTCGACGACCTTGAACGGGCGATCAGAAAACTGGACAAGGAGGCGCGTATCAGGTTCTGCGCGACCTTCGGAGAGGTCCAGAAACATTTTTCCGATATGTTCACGACCCTGTTCGAGGGAGGCGAGGCGCATATCGCGCTCGAGGAAAATGCCGATCCGCTCGAAGCGCCGATCCATATCAACGTAAGGCCCGCCGGAAAGAAAATGCGCGGCGTGCAGCTGCTTTCGGGCGGTGAACGGGCCCTTACCGCGATATCGCTCCTGTTTGCGCTCTATCTGGTCAAACCGTCGGCCTATTGCATTCTCGATGAACTCGACGCGCCGCTCGACGACGCCAACATCGGACGGTTTGTCAAGGTGCTCCGGAAGTTCGCCGAACAGACGCAGTTTATCGTGATCACCCACAATAAACGGACGATGGAGGCGGCCGACCTGCTTTACGGCGTCACCCAGTACGAGAAGGGCGTTTCCACGATCGTTTCGGTCAGGTTCGACGAAGCGCAACTCAAGGCGGCGTGAGGGAGAGGGTTGGAGGGGTAATGGGTTAGAGCGTTAGAGCGATGGAAGTTCTAACGCATAAACGCAGTAACTCATCAACTCACCAACGCTTTCCATCCATGGAGAAATGCTGAATTGTTGAAAGTAACGCTGATCATTGCACTGCCGGTGATTGTCGCACTGGCGGGTGTCGCCTACTACAGTGGCATGTTCGACCCTCTCGAAATGACCCGTGAGGTGTGCGGTCCCTACACGCTTATCTATCGTGAATACCGTGGACCCTACCCGGGGGTACGGTTGATCATCAACAATGTGCACCGGTACGTGCGTGATACATTGCATCTAAAGGCGAACACCGCCTTTGCGGTGTTCTACGACAATCCGCAGTCGCGCGATTCCGACAGCCTCCGCAGCATCAGCGGCGTCATAACCGACTCTTTCTGCACCCTGCCGCCGCCCTATCACACCGGCATTTTCAAGCGGACCGATGCGGTGGTCGGACATTTCCGCCGACGCAGTTTCTTTTCGTATACGACCGGTAGTTATAAATTTCTCACGGAATTATCACGTATCGACGCGGAAAATACTATCAGCCGCAGCGGCCCGGTTATGGAAATATATGACCACGTGCGGCGTTCCATCCGGTTCATTGCGCCTGTCGGGCATGCCGCATCGTCGGCGCCGCCCTTTTCCGGAGCCGGTGATGGCAGCCTTCCATGACGCGCCCGTTTTTCGTTGCGCCGACCGGGCGGCGCTTCATAGCTTCTGTCAACGTTACGGCATCGCGGCCGGCGGCCCGAAAAAGACGGTCGTCGACCAGGTCGCACGTGCCTTTTCGGCGCTGCCGTATGAAAATCTGACGAAGATCATCAAGGCGGAGGGGGTCGTGGGTCCACGTTCGGCCATGCGGCTGCCCGATGAGGTGATTGCCGATCATCTGAGGTGGGGAACCGGCGGCACCTGTTTTTCGCTCACCGCCGCCGTCATCGCGTTCTACGACGCACTGGGTATCGAAGCGATGCCGCTCCTCGCCGACCGCCATTACGGCGTTAATACCCACTGCGGACTCATGGTTCCCCATAATGAACGGATGCTTCTGATCGATCCGGGATATCTGCTGTTTATCCCGACGCCGCTTCCATCAACCTCGATTGCCTCCATTGCGCTGGGGTATACGACGATCGAACTCCGGCCGCTCGACGGCGGGACGCGGATCGAACTTGCGACCATTGTCAAGGGCAGCCGTAAAGTCCGCCTGACGTACAAGCGCGAACCCGTCGATGCGGAAACGTTCGTGCGCGCATGGATCGATTCGTTTACATGGGAGATGATGAACTATCCGGTGCTCAATCGCTGCACCGCCGGAGCGCATCTTTACCTTCAGGGGTCGTCGCTTGCAATACGAACCGCCGAGAAAACGGAACGTTCGGTGCTTGATCCGCCGGAACAGATGGCCTTTATCGGAGGCTCCATGGGCATTTCACGCGATATTGTTGTAAAGGCTTGGGGGGTGATCAACCATGGCGCAGCCTGAACAGCCCCTGCCGGTCAAGTACCTGATCGCGGTCCTTTACCGTGACGGCGATTTCCTCGTGAGGGTGAAGAAAGATCTCGTCGCCCGCTGGGGGCGGATCGATTTCGAAGGCGACGACCACCCCTTCGACGTAACCGATTACTACGAACCGGAAATGGGAACGCCGCTCCAGCGACGGCTGCTCGCCTTCGAAACGCTGTACCTTCCCACGTTGATCGTCGAGATGAAACTGCAGTGCAACGACCTCGAAACCGCTCTCGCGTACGACGGAAAACGGATGGTCAATCTGGACGCCGGCTACCTCGACTACAACAAATACCTTCTTGCCTCGGCAAAAGAGGCGGGACAGAAGATCTATCTTGATCGGGGGATCTACGCCGATCTTTCCGGTAGGTATAAAGCGGGAAAATACCGTCCGTTCGAGTGGTCGTTCCCCGATTTCAGGGACGGCAGGTACGATAAGGAACTGCTGGAGATCAGACGCCTGTATCGCGAACAGGTGAAACAATATCGACGGGAGAGATCTCTCCTGCCGAAAGGGGGACAGGGCAGTATGCCTTGATTTCCCCACCGCCGGAACGTATTTTTAATCGTTTTTGAAACACACAGTCTCAATTTCAGCCTGTAAGTACTGAAGGAACCGGCATGAAAGATAAAATACATCCCAAGTACGAACCTGCATCATTCACCTGTTCCTGTGGGAATGTCATTGAAACGAAGGCGACCATCGGCAGCAGGCACATCGATATCTGCAACGAGTGTCACCCGTTTTATACCGGTAAACAGAAACTGATCGATAGCGCCGGTCGTGTTGAACGGTTCAGGAAGCGGTACGAAAAAGTCAAAAAAGAGTCGTAGCGATATTCGATTATTGTCGGGACGGGGGCGTTGCATCGCTTCCGTCCCTTTCTTTTTCGAATTGAGGAAGATGATGAAGAAAATCCTGTCGCTTCCGGTTATAGTGCCGTTCTTTTCCTATCTCATGGCGTCAAAGAAACGAAGAGTCGGCGGCCAGGCAGTCATCGAAGGGGTGATGATGCGCGGGAGAAATAATGTTTCGTGGGCCGTACGCAAGAATGAACAGGAAATGGTGGTCGAGCGCCGGGAATTTATTTCCATTTGCAAAAAATATAGAATTCTCGCCCGCCCGGTCTTCCGTGGTGCGATAAATCTCTTCGAGTCGCTTGTTCTCGGGTATCGGGCACTCACCCGTTCGGTGGAGATCGTTGAAGAGGAGCAGCGTAAAGCGGCAAAAGAGGAGGGAAAGAAGCTCAAGGAGCAGAGTAAAACCGGCGAGAAAATCGCCACCGGGTTCAGCCTCGCCGTTTCACTTGTCGTTGCGTTCGGCGTCTTTATGTATTTGCCCATGTGGATACTGTCCCGTTTCGTGCCGAAAGAGTCGGCATTGCTCTTCAACACGCTTGCCGGTGTGCTGCGGGTTATATTTTTTCTTGTCTATCTGATCCTCATCAGTCTCTGGAAGGAGATCCGGCGTGTTTTTGAATACCACGGCGCAGAGCATATGGCTATCTATACCTATGAAGCCGGGCAGAAGTTGACATTTGATAACATGCGGCGTTACCCGACCCTCCATCCCCGTTGCGGCACCAGTTTCCTGTTTCTGGTCATGATGATCTGCATACTGCTCTTCTCTGTTGTCGATGCGCTCTATATCAGTTTTATCGGGCCGTATCCTCTCGTGCTCTCGCGGGTCGTCGTACACCTTCTGCTGACACCTGTTGTCGCCGGCGTTTCCTACGAGGTCCTCAAACTTTCCGATAAATATCAGCATGTACCCCTTGTGGGGTTTCTCATCCAGCCGGGATTGTGGCTGCAGAAAATCACCACGAAAAAGCCCGACGACTCCCAGCTTGAAGTGGCGGCAAAGGCGCTTAGGGCAGCACTATGATCAAGGAGAAGCTTGGCGATATCCTCAATCGCCACAAGGAGCTGGAGACGCTGCTCGCCTTGCCCGAAACAGTCTCCGACCCTTCACGCATGGAAAAACTGGGGCGTGAATACAACGGCATCAACAGGAATCTGCCGGTGTATAAACAATATTTAAGCGTCGTCGGCGGTATCGAGGAAGCTAAGGAGATCCTGCGCAGTGAGACCGACCCCGACCTGGCGCAGCTGGCGAACGATGAACTGCTCCGCAATGAAGCGCTGCTGCCGCCGCTCGAGGACAAGGTCAAACTGCTCCTTGTGCCGCGCGATCTGCGCGATGCGAAGAACGCGATCATGGAAATCCGCGCCGGCACCGGGGGCACCGAGGCCGGAATTTTCGGCGCCGATCTTTACCGGATGTATACCCACTTTATCGAAAGGCGGGGGTGGGGATGCGAAGTGCTCAGCTCGAGCTACGGCGACGTCGGTGCGATCAAGGAAATTATATTTCTTGTCAAGGGCGAACAAGCCTATGGCACGCTGAAGTACGAATCGGGGGTGCACCGCGTGCAGCGTGTTCCCCAGACCGAAGCGCAGGGCCGCATCCATACGTCGGCCGCATCGGTCGCCGTCTTCCCCGAGGCCGACGATATCGAGATCACGATCAATCCGAACGACCTGCGTACCGACCTTTACTGCTCCAGCGGCCCCGGCGGCCAGTCGGTCAATACGACCTACTCGGCGGTCCGCATCGTCCATGTCCCCACCGGGATCACCGTAACCTGTCAGGACGAGAAATCGCAGCACAAGAACAAGGCCAAGGCGCTCAAGGTGCTGCAGGCGCGTCTTTACGAAAAAGAAATGGCCGAGATCGAAGCAAAGGAAACCGCCGTACGCCGGAGCATGGTGAGCACCGGCGACCGCAGCGCGAAAATCCGCACCTATAATTTCCCCCAGAACCGTCTCACCGATCACCGGATAAACCTTACCCTTTATTCGCTTGACCGTATCATCAACGGCGAAATCGATGAGCTGATCGACACGCTCTCACTCGCCGATCTCAACGAACGGGTGAAGTTGACCGGGATGCAGGTGGCGGAAACAAACGTGCACCGCCGTTGATTCTTCAAATGGTGTGTTTTTTGACGGGATTATCCAGAACCCTTCGGTGAGCGTCCGCTTTGGTTGCGGGCATTCGGCGGGAGTGTGACTTTGAGATGCACCCGAGGGTAAAATCATCTATATTAATCAACAGACCCCATTTTTCACGACCTTCCCCGGTTGGAAAAGGAACAGGCATGCATTTCAACAGGACGGTGGTAGTGTCAGGAAAACTTGCGTCGGTCTTTCTGGGGTTGGCCGGTTGTTTTTTCCCTTCATTCGTGCGGGCTTTACCCTTCACCCCGCCGGTGACGGCCCGTTGTGAGTATACGCTCGATACCAACTGGAAGTATATCCAGGGCAATCCTTCAGGCGCAGAGGCGGCATCTTATAATGACGCTTCATGGAGCATCATACATCTGCCGCATAATTTCCAGAAGGTATCCGTCACCGGTGCGGGCAATTATTACCGTGGAAACGGGTTCTACCGCAAGCACTTCATTCTTGACACAGGACTGCAGGGAAGACGGATTACGGTGTATTTCGAGGGTGCCATGACCGTCGCCGAAGTATGGATAAACGGTACGAAGCTCGCCACACATTACGGCGGTTTCACCCCTTTTTCCTATGACATTACCCGGCACTGCAATTTCGGCGATCAGGAGAACGTCCTTGCGGTGCGGCTTAATAATTCCTATCAGAAACAGGTGCCCCCGGAAAAACCCGACGGAAGCAGCGTCGATTTTGAAATGTTCGGCGGGATTTACCGCGATGTACGGATTATCGCCACCGATACTATATTCGTTCCCGAGGGCATTCACGACTGGGCGAACAACTGGGAGAATCAGGGGGGGCATTTCATCACGTGTGATGATGTGTCAACTTCAGCCGCGAAATTGACCGTGCGCACCTGGGTGAAAAACGGCGCGGCCGGCAGTGCCAATTGTTCAGTGGCAACCACCATCGTGAATGGAGCGAATCAGGCGGTACAGGCTGATGAGTCCGCCGTGCAGAGCATCGGCGCCGACAAGGTCGCCCGGTTCGCGCAGACCGTTTCGGTCGCCAGTCCGACCCTCTGGTATCCGTGGGCGCCGTATCTTTACACGGTATACACGGTGGTCTACAACGGAACCGCCGCGGTTGACTGTTACAGAACCAGAATCGGGATAAGGCAGGTGAAATTCAGCAAAACCGCGGGAGCGACCTGTAACGGCGTTTATTTCAAAATGCTCGGTCTGAACCGTCACCAGACCTGGCCTTTTGTCGGACACGCAGTGCCGAATATTCAGCAGCGCCGTGACGCCGAATACCTCAAGGAAGCCGGCTGCAACTTCGCGCGATGCTCTCACTACCTGCAGGATGACGCCTTCATGGATGCGTGCGACAGTCTCGGCATCTTTTTATGGGTCGAGACGCCCGGATGGCATTGCTGCAACAATGACGGCAAGCCTTCGACGGATGAAACGTGGAGAAAGCGGCACTATGACGAGGTGCGATTCATGGTGCGCACGGCAAGAAATCACCCCTCGGTGGCCATATGGGCACCTGCCATAAATGAGGCGGTTTCCGACCCGACGATTGAAAATCCGCTGAACGATCTCTGCCATGCCGAGGATTCCTCGCGCATGACCTCGGCCGCGCGCGCCGGGTGGCAGCATCCGGTCGGCGCGGGCAAGAACATTTACGACATCTACGGCGACAACCAATTTACTCCCGGCAGCATCCCCACGTCGAATCCCGATCCGAATACCTACGGGTACATCAATACCGAGCACACGGGCCATACCTACGAAGACTACTCCAACCGCGCCGCCAACTCAGAATCGGACCTGCTGTCGCATGCATGGAAACACGCCCAGATGACGGCCGAGGCCATGGACAGGGGCGCCTGGGTGCTCGGCGGCATGGGCTGGTGCATGTTCGACTATTATACCGGAGGAAAGATTCGCGTTCACGGCGTCATGGACCTCATGCACATTCCCAAGTTCGCCTTCTGGTTGTACAAGAGTCAGTGCGCATCCGACAACTACAACGGATCCCTTCACCCTTTCCTGAAAATCGCCAACTGGTACACCGAAAAGTCGCCGGTCAACCGCGACGTCTATCATAACTGCGAACAGGTGAAGCTTTACCGCAACGGCACGCTTGTCGCCACCCAGGGACCTGCAAAGACCCTGAACCTCGCGCACGGCGTAACGACATTCGAAAAAATCGCCTTCGAAAAGGGCATGCTGACCGCCGAAGGGTTGATCGGCGGCATCGTCGTTGCGCGTGACACCGCACGGACACCGGGTGCCGTCGCCTCGATCAGGCTCGAGGCCGACCCGCCGGTCGTCGAGGCCAACGGAGGCGATTTCAGCCGTGTGGTCGCCATGCTTGTCGATGCCGACGGAACCTACATACCGAATACAACCAATCGGATTACCTTTGCGCTTACCGGGAAAGGCAAGCTGGTGGGCGACAATCCGATTGCCGCCCAGGCGGGCGCATGCATCATTCTGGCAAAAGCGACCCTTGAGGCGGGAACGATGACGGTGACCGCTACGGCCGGATCGTTGAATTCAAACGTCGTTTCCATCACCGTCAAACCGACGGCTCCCCCGACCGCGCTTCTCCGGCCGGCGATTCCCGCCCTGTCAACGGTTTTCCGTCCCCGGATCGCCAGAATACCGGGCAGCCGATGCGTCCTTCCCGTGGATGCGCCCTGCGGCGTGACCGTGTACGATCTTACCGGCAGGCTCGTGTACCGGGGAGCCGTCAAGGGCCGCGTGCTCGATCTGAAAAAGGCGGAGGCGGGGGCGGAGGGAATTTATATAGTAAAAATCAACGCTTCAGTACCGCCGGTTCCCGATCAATAACCGGCAGACCGGCAGCACGGTTACAGTCCTGTTTGCACTGCCACCGCTTCTACCTGACAACAATCCCCACCACTGTCCCTGGAGCTTGGGTGTTTTCGACTTTGAGCAGATACATGCCCGCGGGAATACGGCGAAGATCGAACCGGTGCGTGCCCGCGGGAAGCGGTTCATTGTTCAGTGTGGCAATGCGCGTTCCCTTGATGGTAAACAGTTCCGACGTGCGGGCGCCTTCACCCGTAAGGGTAAGTTCCAGAAAACCATTGCCGCAGCGGGTTGAGAGGTATTCATTCGGCCGGCGGGGGCGTTTCATTTGAACGGATACCGTGTAATTGTCCCAGCCGGGCATCTCGTCGAGCGTAATCGTATAATCGCTGTTGAGAATCTTTTTCCAGTCGGCGGCGGTATTGTCGTGAGCCCAGCCGTCCATGGTGTACTCGCCGTACCAGGGCATGAAATACGACCATCCCGCGCCGTCGCTCTTCATTTCGTCGGGGTAGGGGATCGAACCGTTTTCGCTCAGGGCGATGATTTTTCTGCCGCCGTACATGTCTTTGAGTTTTTCGAACGATGCCGCCAGCGAACCGTGGTTCGCCTCCCGAGGATAGTAATAATAATCACGTCCGATGATATCCACATACTCATCGCCGGGATACCAGCTGAGCGCATCACCTGCCTCGTCGGTGGTCCAGACCCAGATGAGATTGGTAAGTCCGTGTTGTTTTATAAAGCGGTCGAACATGAACCGGTACAGCGATCTGCAGGCATTCGGCCCCTTGTAGCCCCACCAGAACCATTTGCCCGAGGCTTCATGGAGCGGCCGCCACAGCACCGGGATTCTCTTGTCGGCGAGTTGCTTGAGATACCCGGCGATCATGTCCAGGTTCGCGACAATGGCCTTGTACTCCGCGCTTGCGGTGTTGAACTCGCTGCAGGCGGGCGGATCCGCGTATGCCCTGGTGAGGTCGAAATCGGTGGTTGTCTGTCCCGAAGCCGACGGAGAGTAAAACACCTCCGCGGCGCCGCTCGGGTCCTTCCAATGCCAGCAGTAGGCGGGAAAACCGCCTCTTTTAAAAACATCCTCGGCAAGCGCGAGCGTTGCATCGGTATACCCTTTATGCCATTCGCTTTCGGAATTCTTGCCTGTCGCATGCATGAAATCCAGTCCGACCAGCGCGGGAATTTTTCCCGAGGCATTTTTAATCCATTCCAGCTCTTCCTGATCCTCAACGGTGTTGGGCGTGTAATGGCCGTCATTCTGCATGACTCGATTGGTCATGACCCCGCTTACCACCTGTTTCTGAAAGTTTTCCACGAGGAACCCGTACATCTTCTTCGCATTTGCGGAAGCATTCGGCGTAACAAGGGAGGGGGAGATGGTAAACGGCGTGGCGACATAGGGGGTAAGTTCAACATAGTCGATATTCACCCATCCCCATGATTTGGTGATTTCAATCGTGTTGTTTCCGGCATTCAATTTAAGTTTGGCGGATGCTTTTATAGAGGTGAACGTGTCGACTTTCGGAAATGAAATCTGGCCGCAGGAGACGCCGTTCACCCCCAGATTCTGGATTTTCCCGTTCGTATCGCTGGGTTGGGAATAATTGGCCCAGAGCGCATAAAACCCGGCCGTCGCGGCATTGACTTTGAAGGAGAGGCCGCCCTCCTTCATGTTGACGTACAACCCGCCCGACGCTTCGTCATCAGCCACTTTTTGAACGGAGTTTTCGTCGACGATTGCGTTTTCGGCTTCGTAGCGATCCGCCGCAGGGGCGATTCCGAGATACCCGGCGAGAATAAATGTAACCCACGCCTGTTTCATGGCTGCTCCCTTCACTCCCGCATCGACGCGATTGTCGTGAAATACGTCTTGTTGCCTAAAGTCAATTTTACATAGTAGACGCCCTGCGCGCATTCGGCGAGCCGAATCATTGACGTGCCGGCGGCTCCGGCTCCGATCTCCCGGCTCCGCACGAGGCGTCCCTGCATCGTGTACATGCTAAAACGGGCCGGTGAAGCGACACCGGTTTCATTCCGCGGAAGAATGATGGTCAGCGTGGACCTGCGCCGGACGATCTCCAACCCCTCCACGTGATGAACCGGAGGCGGTACAGAGCTGCCCGTTACGTTTTGTGATGGCGGAACCGACCCGACGGTCGCGCTACCATGCGCCAGGCTCCCCGCGCTCGCCGTGACGGTAATCAGGCCCGGTTCGTTGTACTTCGTCTGTACATACACCGCCGCGATACCCCCCACTGCCGCAACCGGATTGCCGTCGCCGCTGATGATTTTGCCGGGTCCGGAAACCGAAAAGGATATTTTGTCGGTTGCAGCGGGCATGACGGTTCCGTTGGTATCGACGATCGACCCATAGACAATAGCGAGATCGGCGCCGTCGGCAAGAAGATTGAGGCCGGCGGTATCGATCGCAACGGCGACTTTCGCGGCGGTCTCGGGAGTCTTTACCGTATGCGACACCGCGACTTTCCCGCCGATCAGGCCGTCGGCATGCAGGGTCCCGGCCTGAAACGAAGGAATTTTGAAGGTAAAGGTCGGATTGCCGATACTACTGTAATTGTTATCCGGACTCTGCGTCGCGACGAGCGAGTTGTTGAGGTAGAGCGACACTTTTTCGCAGTTGCTGAAGACCCAGACCGACAGTGACGATGACGCGGTCCAGTGACTGGCGATGAACACCGCGGGACCTGAATTGACGCCGGGCATGGTGATTGAGGGATCTCGCTGGCTCTGGTAGCAGTAATAGGAGAATTTTGGAATGCGGAACAGATCGACCACGCCGCCGGAGCAGAGGGATTTGTCGTATTGCGACATGCCGAAATAATCGTTGTAGACCCACACCGCATCCGCCGACAGCCAGGAGAGCTTATGGTTCTCATTCATCCCCCATACATGGTTTTCCGCCTGCTCGAGCAATCCCTTCTCCCCGTCGGCCCTCGTCCGGTTGCTGGAGCTGGTAAACCCCCCCTCCTCCCAGTGACCGTATTCCGAAATCGCCGCTGGCTTGCTGGTAGAATAGGTCCTGCCCCCCTGCTGTACGGCGGCCTGGTAGATATCCATGACGTTACCGGTTTCCTGGCCGCAGGTGAACATCTGGTTGCCCGGATACTCCTCGTGGGCGGCGGTCTGCGCGGCGGAGGCGAAGCTTTTCGGGGGATCGCTTTCGTTGTGGACGCTTTCCCACATGATGATCGACGGGTGATTGCGGTAGTACCGTATCATGGTGCGCAGGTCGCGCAGCGAGTTGTTGACGAAGTTCGTATTTGAAAATCCGTTGTGCTGCCACCCGATAAGGCTCGCCTGTACCGCGATGCCGAGCTTGTCACATGCGTCAATGAAAGAGGGGTGCTGCAGGTAGTGGGAAAGCCGCACGAAATTGAACCCGCCCTCCTTCAGGCGCAGCGCGTCGCGGTACTGGCCCGAAACCGGGACGGCGTTGCCGATCGCGCCGTAGTCCTGGTGCCGGTTGGTGCCGCGGGACCTGAAGCGAGTTCCGTTGATCGAACATCCGCCGGAGCGTGAAAACGAGATGGTGCGGATGCCGGTCGTCGTCGTAACCTCATCCGCGGGCCGCTCGTTGTCGAACACCTGCGACCGGATGCGATACAGGTACGGCGAATCGGGATGCCACCGGCGCGGATTCGAAACCGTAAAGCTCTGCGTAAAGGTCGTGTCCTTTCCCGCGGCAACGGTTGCCGTCGCCGTGGCCGCCTGAAGTTCCGCTCCCCCGGAATCGAGCAGCGCGGTTACCAGTTTGCAGGTGCGGGAATCGCCGTATTCATTGATCACATGGGTCTTTACCTGCACGGTTGCCGACGAGGCGCTGACCGACGGGCAGGTCACGAAAACGCCGCCGCCCGCGACCTTGTTCGCGAAGACGGGGTTGGTGATATGCAGTTTGTCGGTCACGTAAAGGTTGACATAGCGGTACAGTCCCCCGTAGTAATAAAAGTCCGGCGAGGGATTGCCCGGCGAAACGTTGCCGTTGACCCTGTTGTCGAGCTTGATGGCGAAAACGTTCGAGGCATCGTACTTGAGCGCATCGGTGATATCCATTATGAACGGATTGTATCCGCCGAGGTAGCTCATTATTTTTGCGCCGTTGAGGTAGACGTCGGTTGATTGCATGGCCGCCTCGACTTCGAGAAATACCTTCTTTCCCTGAAAAGAGGGGTCGGGAGTAAAGGACTTCCGGTACCAGCAGATTCCCTTGTAATAATCGTAGCTTGAATGGCTCCTTGCGGATTCCAGCCTTACCGTGTGCGGCAGGCAGACCGTTTCCCATGAGTCGTCGGCATGGGAGGGCTGCTGCGGGGTGCCGCCTGCATCACCGCGGTAGAATTTCCACAATGCGCAAAAACGAAGATTCTGCCGCGGAAAAGTCGGGACGGCGGCACTGATGTTTATGGCTGCGATGAGTGATAGAACACTACCGCAGATCCACGCCGATCGAAAGCGGAGAGGATTGTTTTCTTCCATACTGACTAATATATATACCACCGGAGGTTTTTGTCACCTGCGGGCGATAACCCCCGACCAGGCCACTACTCCGCATGGAATAGACTGACTGATGGAGTACGAGACTTCGGGAATTTTACTCTATCGCTGCCGATATCGCTGCGGGCTGTTATTAAAACACTGCGGCTTTGACAAGCCGCAGTGTCACTACGGCGCTGCTGATCAGTAATAAGGCCGGCACTGCTTCATGGACAGCACGAGTTCCCCGTCCGGGTCGTCGAGTGGCTGGTCGAACTTGAACTCCGTGTCCATGGCATACGGTTTGTTGGAATCGCTGCCTTGGTAGACCGGCTGGAAGAAATCGTGGATCACCTCAAGTGCGACCCCGAGTGTGTAGATCTGATCCTTGGTCAATACGGTTTCCTGACCCGGGGGCAGGAGATTGGAATGGTTGAGGTAAATGATCGGCTGGTTCTCCATGTTGAATTTATAGATGAATTCATCCGTTGTTATGCTGGGATCCGGCAGCACCACCGAGTTATCTCCGTATTGCACGTTGATGTAAAATCCGGGGTCCATTCCCGACTCATCGTAAATATTCGCGGTGATTGCAACGCCGCTCGCCTCCTCATCGGGGAACGAGTGATGAACGAGAAGCGCCATACCCACTGATTTATGGTCGATACTGCGGTAGTCGCGCTCCTCGAAGGCCCGGAAGTACCATACGCTGGACCATACTTCGCGGATCGCATCAAGCACGTCGTCGGGATCATTCACGTCGCCGCTTTTTGACGTGTAGAGCCCCGCGCCGGTGAAACCGTCAAGATCCTCGGCATTGGTGCTCGAGCGGAAGCGCATGGTGGCGCCGGGAAACTCGGTTGTCAGTTTGGTCATGAGCGTATTTTTGAACTCCGCGTTCACCGGGGCCTTTTCCATGGCTTTTCGCAAGGCAGCAAGGCACGAATCGCGGACCGCCGGAGCATTTTTAAACAGAGTATCCTCCAGCATCTGCGCCACCTTCGCGTTGAAACCGTTCTGTTCCATGAACTGCCAGTAATAAAATACCGGTATGCCGAACGCCTTGGGATGCGGCACTTTCTCCCGGTCCATGTGCGGGAAACAGGAGTAGTGACTCGCCTTTCCGCCGAACGAGGGAATCGCCGCCTTGATCGCCGCTTTGATTTCTTCGCCAGTGCTGCTCTCGGTAATAGCGAGAATGTCCTCGACGTTGCGGAGTTCCTTTACTGACGTATCCATTTCCGCCACCCCGACTGAGTCCGGTTTGTGATCATTCCACCAGGCATCCGCCTCTTCCTCGGATACCTCCGCTATGGTGTATTTCAATTCGGTGACCTCGAGCCTGACCCACTTTTTTTCAAGAGCGCGCAGCGTACTGTCGGTCCACGCTTTCCGCAGGCCCATATTGGGTGTACCGCGGTTATGCGAAAGGACGTTGATGTGCGCCAGCGGCGTCTGAAACGTCTCGGTAATGATCCCGCTTGTCACCGATATGTCGTTGGGGACAGCATCGAGCACGACGATGTCGCGGAAACCCACATATGCCGTGGCGAGATCGTCGGCTTTCACGAAGACCAGTCTGCCGATGCTCGTTGCGAAATTGAGCGGTTGATAGTCGGTGCCGGCGAAAATCTGGTTGGTGGTGATCACCCTGATGTCGGCGGGTAGCTTGCCGATTATTTTTTCCGATGCCTGAGCCTCGGAGACCGGATGAAAGTAGAGCGAATCCCCAAAGTAGCAGGAGTCGGCGACCTTTTCGAAGGCTGTGGCGATCATGTCCGCATCGGCATTGTCGACCGATGCGATCTGGTAAGCCCAGATTCCGGGCCCCTCGTAGTAGGAGACCTCCCCGAGGAGAAACCGGCGCTCGGGGCTGGTGTATTCCGAGTTGAACTGGATCAATGCCAGGGGGACTGTGGGTCTGTCGCCGCCGGAGAGGTGTTTCAATACAAAGTCATGGTGGATCATATACTTCTTGCTGTTCTGGAAATAGAGCGGGCTGGTTTTGCTCCGATCCATTCTGTCGATCACCGTTTTGACGGAGGTGGCCCCCGGGATGTTTTTACTCATGGGTGCCGACGCCAGTGCCGTGAAATCGGTTTTACAGCCGATGGTGTGGGAATAGTCGGGCTCCTCCCCGGCGGGGATCGTGCACTCCCAGACCCTTGTAGGGGGATCTGAGCTTTCCGGATCTGTGATGCATGAGAGCATCACCGTTGAGACAAGAAACAGCGCTGGCAACAGCGCTGCCGGCATAGTGTTACAACGGTCCCTTATTGCTATCTTCATAAGTTCTCCCTGTGCGTTTACTATTGGCCGGGGTTATTGGCATCTCCTCTCAATGCACTTCTGTCCCTCGGGACATTCGGTACTGTCGTTGCAGGATATGACGCCCGGGATGAAGAGGCCCTTCGTCACCATTGATTCGACAACCAGTTCCGTTTTGGCGGTTTCATCGACGCCGACCGATTTCCGGGTTATGTCGGCAACCGGCCATCCGGCGAAGCCCCAGGCCATCAATTTATCCAGCAACTCCGCCGGCACCGTCAGTTCGCCATCGTCCGCGCAGTCGCACTGAATTTCCCCTTTCGTACCGCCGTGGTAACTGACATTGATCCTGACCGAAATGGTGGATACACCCGCCATAGAGGGCGGATCCCATTTCAGGGTTATCGGCTTGTTGTCCTCAAGCACGACCGAATCTTTGGATACGTTCAGTGGAGCGATGCCCCTCGCGGTCAGCGTGAATGGAGATGCGAATTCACTGCCCGCGGCGGCAAGGGTGACGGTATCGCCTTCGGAAAAGGGAGGGTAGTCGAGAGCGACGTTGATCATTTGATAATCCGTCGAGAATGGCATAATAAAAGGCTCTATGGTAAAGGTAATTTTGGAGCCGTTGTTTTTTAATCCATTCACCGTCACATTGCCCACGCTGTATGAGGAGGGCTTGGGTTGGCAACTGTCTTTCGCGACGCACGTGGCGCTGCTGCCGCAATCATCGCACGAGGGATAGAGCGCCTTGAGGAGTTTGCAATCACCAATGGTCATGACTTCTTCGAAAACGATATTTGGAGGCGACGGTCCGTCGTTTATTTTTCCTTCTATCCTGGTGTGTGCCGGATTCTCGGAAGCGCTGTCGGTGACGGCGGCGAATAGCCTGACCCAGAAGGCGCCGAACGACTCAACCGGGTTTTCCGGACCTGCCGGCCCGTTGCCGTCATCATCACAGGACGTAAAAATCATCATCAGTGCAAAGAGCCCGCCTAGGATCATTTTTTTACAGGACACTTTTACTATCTCCTTTTAGTTTAGGGAATAAGCGCAAAACAGTAAAATCCGCCGTAACCGCCGCCGTTGCCGATAGTGTAAACATTCGGCAGGCCGCCCATGCTGGCATCAGTCAAATCAGTGCCGGCTTCGCAACCGGACTGATCCCATACGGATATCCAGTTTTTCATTCCACCGAAACCCCCGAAGTCCTGCGGCCACGACATGCCGCTGCGCGGTTTGCTACCCCCCTTGCCGGTCGTTGCGGTCCAGTCATTACAGGTTGAGTTGGAAGAGTAAAGCTTGCCGTTGGTTCCCGAGCCGGTAATGGTAAGGTGGTTGTCGACACGAGTACCCTCCGGCGAACGGTTCGGAATGCCGTCTTCATTGGGTAGATCGTTCTTTATCGCCGGGTCGGCGCTCGACGGCCGGTCATTGAGAAGGTCGCTGAGTTTATTGGCGACCACCCTGCCGCGCCGGTCATACCACGGGCCTGTTCCGATCCTGTCGATCGCATTCACCTGGGTTCCGTCAGGGCCTTTAGCGACGCTCAGGAATGCGCGCCACTGTTTGGCGCTCGCACCCTTCATGCTCCTCTCGGCGAGACACGAACAGATGCTGTCCGCACCCAACAGACCCGCTCCCTGGCCTGTTTTACCGAAACGTAGATCACCGCCGAATCCTTTATCACTGCCCGATAGCGTCTGCAACCCTTTAAGACTGGTTACGAAGAAACTGAATTTGGCGAGTTCGATTGAGTCGAGGGTGATGTTTACTTCACCCTGGTAAGAGGAGATCGCCGTGTCGGTGGAAATATAATTGGAATGAAGGACTTTCAGGGTATCGATAGCGGCCTGCGTTTTCGCCAGCCTCCCTCCTGTCGAATAGGCGGCATTTGAGGATGCAATCGTGCGTCTGCAGATATTCAGGGGAAGATAACGCAGGGTCGAAGTGCGTGCTCCGATCGAGGCGCGGATGATCATCATGTTGGCGGCAAGCGGATGAGTCACCATATCGAATCGGTAGTCGCCCGCCGATTTAGGATGATTGAGCACTTTATCCAATAGATTTCCCTTCATATCAAACATTTCAATCTTTACCGGGGCCGGTTTCGTCAGGTTGAGCACTATCATACCGTTAATCAGAGAAATTTTTTCAACACTCGGAAGTATCGGGGTGGGGGTGACCAGGAATGTTGCGTTACTTATCAAATACTTGCCCTGAGCATCGGTCGTATCCTTCTTCAACGATTTCTGACCCGCAAGCGAGACAATGGCGCCCTTGATCGGATTACCTTTTTTATTTATAACCGTCCCGCTTATGTTGATGGATTGCGTTGCGGATACGGTGAATCCGATCGAAGAAATGAGAAAAACCGCCGCACTTCGAAACATTCGCTGCCTCCATTTGGAAATTTAATTAATATATATTATTTCAATTCAGGGTTGAAAACCTTGTTATCCGGCTTTCGGTACCCCCTGTACGAAATCTCATAATTCATTACAATATAATGTCTCTAATCATCGAAAAAGATGAAAATTTTACTTTAAACCTTTTTTTTCATTCTCTTTAGAGAACGTTGGAGAAAAACGGACATTACGGTCGGCAAATCGTATGTAAGCAGGGGAATAGGGGAGAAGCAATGACGGCAACAGCATCATTTCACCCGCCCCGCGGGATCTTTTTCACCGGGCGGTGGTCCCGATTAAAATCAGGGGTTCAGTGCAAAGCAGTAAAATCCGCCGTAACCGCCGCCCGCGCCGACACTGTAATCATTCGGGTCGCCCGCACCGCTACGCTCACTAAGATCGATACCGGCCAGGCAACCGTTCTGGTCCCACACCGATATCCAGTTGGTCATTCCCCCGAAACCCCCGAAGTTCTGCGGCCATGACATTCCGCTGCGCGGTTTGCTGCCCCCCTTTCCGGTCGTTGCGGTCCAGTCATTGCACGTTGCGTTTGAACCGTAGAGCTTGCCCTGGGCATTCGAACCGGTGAGGGTGAGATGGTTGTCGACATTAGTGCCCTCCGGCGCATGATTCGGAATTCCGTCTTCGTTGGGTAGATCGTTTTTTATCGCCGGATCGGCGCTCGACGGCCGGTCTTTGAGAAGGTCGCCGATTTTATTGGCGACCACCCTGCCGCGCCGGTCATACCACGGGCCTGTTCCGATCCTGTCGATCGCATTCACCTGGGTTCCCTCCGGACCTTTGGAGACGCTCAGGAAGGCGCGCCACTGTTTCACCTTCGAGCCGGGCATGCTCCTTTCGGCGAGACACTGACAGATGCTGTCCGCGCCCAGCAGACCCGCCCCCTGGCCGGTTTTGCCGAAACGGAGGTCGCCGCCAAACCCCTTATCACTGCCCGAGAGTGCCTGCAGCCCTTTCATGCTGGTCACGAAGAAACTGAATTTGCCGAGCGTGCTGGAGTCGAGGGTGATGTTCACCACACTTTCATAAGAGGAGATCGCCGTGTCATTGGACATATAATTCGTAGCCGTGACCTTCAGCGTATCGACAACGGCCTGGAGCTTGGCCAGCCTTCCCCCGGTCGAATGCGCGGCATTAGAGGTTGCAAGCGTACGTCTGCCGCTATTCAGGGGAAGATAACGCAGGGTCGAGGTACATTGTCCGATCGAGACACGGATGGCCATCATGTTTGCCGCAAGCGGGTGATTCTTCACGTCGAATTGGTAATCACCTGCCGACGCAGGGTGGTCGAGCACTCTTTCCAACAGATTCCCCTTCATATCGAACAGTTCAATCTTCACCGGGGCCGGTTTCGTCAGGCTGAGCACTGCCATACCGTTGTTCAGAGAGATTTTTTCGGCACCCGGCAGGATCGGGGCGGGGGTCACCAGGGACGTTTTGATTATTGAATATTTGCCCTGGGCGTCGGTTGTGGCGTTCAGGTTCTTTCCCGCGAGTTTGACCGTGGCGCCTGCTATGGGTTTGCCGCTTTGATTCTTAACCGTTCCGCTCAGGCTGATCGACTGCGCCGCGGATGCAGTGAATCCGATCGCTGATATTAGCAACAATCCAAATATTCGATACATAATGCTGCCTCCTTGAAGCTCGAGTAATGAATATCATTTCGATTATTAAAATGGTAGCTTTGTCGTCAGCATGAAAATGAAGGGAGTAATATGGCTAATTCTATCCATAGATATTTTTCCCGATATGTTGTTGTTGGTCCCTAAAAAGTTTAAAATAATTTCTAAAACCGAATCTTTTTATTCACTGGAGAGAACAGTGGTTGTTGGAGCACGTCCTGCACCCGGCGTCGTCGGCTTGTTGCAGTTAAAGGCGGGGCGGGCTATGCCGGTGGATGGACCGGTTTGCAGGTATCATGGAGAGTATATTTTTATATTTATATAATTCGTCTGAATGGAGGATTATGACGTTTCGACCAATATTGATCTCAAACAACCGCAGAACATGACGATGAGACGACTTTCCGACGCCATGCGCGAAACCGTTGCTGCACTCACCGGAGTGCTGGGCGAGCATGCCCTGCCGTATACCGAAAGGATCTTTGAACACCTGCTCGGCCGCTCACGCACGGATCTGTATCTTGGCGTACAACGGAGCTTTGATGTTGCGCTGACGGATCGTCTTGACGGGATCGTCGGGCGCTGTCTCGATCGCGAACCGCTCGATTATATCCTGGGCACGACCTATTTTTTCGACCGTGAATTCATCGTAACGCCGGCGGTGCTGCTGCCGCGGCCCGATACCGAGCGGCTTATCGAACAGGTGCTTCGTCATGAGCCGGCGCAGCGGTTGTTTTTTGCGGACATGGGGACGGGGTCGGGGATCATCGCCTGCATTTTAACGGAGCAGCGGCCGCAGTGGAACGGCGTGGGGATCGACAGCTCGGCAGCGGCGCTTTCCGTCGCCCGCCGCAACGGACGCTCGGAGCGGATCAGTCTTGTCTGTTCGGACCTGTTTCGTGCCTTCCGGGCAATGCCGTGTTTCGATTTTATCGTCAGCAATCCGCCGTATATAAGGACTGGCGATATCGACGGCCTTGATGAATCAATACATCGTTTCGAGCCGCGCGTCGCCCTTGATGGAGGGGATGACGGGCTCGGCTTCTATCGCAGGCTCGCACGGGAGGCTCCGGCATATCTCAAGGCGGGCGGCTTCATTTACTGCGAGATCGGGTACGACCAGGAGGAGGCTGCGCGCTCGATATTTTCGGCGCCGACATGGGAAGATTTCCGATGTTTCCGTGATCTCGCCGGGCGTCCGCGGGTTATTATTTCACGCAATAATAGAGGGTAGCGACCGGTATGCCCCAATCTCCATCATTGTTCGATTCGCCGCTCCCGAGGTGGCTGGCGGAAAGTCCTGCGGCGGCGGGAGCTGCATCGCTCTATGGAGCGGCGGTCCGCTTTCGCAACGGACGGTACGACCGCTGTCGCCGTCGTGCCAAGGCCGTCAACCGTCCGGTAATCAGTATCGGCGGTATCAGGGCGGGGGGGAGCGGGAAGACGCCGGCAGTCATGCTGCTTGCCGGAATGCTGCAACGGTTTGGCTATCAGGTGGCGGTCCTGTCACGGGGCTACAAGCGCATTGAACGGTCTTCGTTACAGCTTGCTCCAGGAGAAACGGCGCCGTGGGAGCGGATCGGCGACGAGCCTGCGATGATCCGCTCCGTCTTCCCGCAGACCTTTCTCGGGATAGGCGCCGATCGATATCGTAGCGCGACACTCCTCCGGGAACGGATGGGAGCCCGGTCAATGTTTCTGCTCGATGACGGTTTTCAGCATCGTGCAATGCATCGGAACCTCGATATCGTCTGCATCCATGAATCGATCTTTTCGGACCGGCTTCTTCCGCAGGGATTTTTACGTGAACCGGTCGCTGCACTATCCCGGGCGCAAATACTCTTTTTAATCTGCGCGGAGGAGCGCATCGGGCAGATGAAAGCGGTGGGGGAACGTCTGGCAGGGCAGTTTCCCGCGATTGAGCAGTTTCTGCTCACCCAGAAAAAAGAAGGGTGGGTGAATATGGCGAGCGGAGAAATGACTGATTCGCTTCCTTTCGAAAACCCCGTGGCGTGTTGTGGAATAGCCCGGCCTGAACGGTTTTTTGATCTGGTATCAGCCGGCGGTATCATACCCTGTAAAAAGGTTGCCTTTCCTGATCACTATCATTATACAGAATATGATTTCTCTTCTTTGCGGGAATTATATTCACAAGGATTGATCACTACGGAAAAGGACGCTGTCCGTATTCGCGATATACCGAATATTCCCGGAGATCGGTTATGGTACGTGAAAGTGCGGTTACAATTCGCGGAAAACAAATCATTACACCGGTTTAATCATTATATTAACAGCATCGATCAATAACCATTTAGAAGGAGGTACAAATCATGAGGTTTATGACAAGAAGTATTATCGCACTTTTTTCTGTGCTTTGTGTATCGTCGGTTGTTATGGCCAACCAATACCTTCTTATCGAGGAGC
>JAFGIW010000158.1 GCA_016929415.1 Chitinispirillaceae bacterium
GCGCTGTTTCCATTGTACCGTTTTGTCACTACGTTCCTTAAACGTAAGGAGTCCAGTGCTATTGCACTGTTTCCATTGTACCGTTTTCGTCGGTCTTGATGAGAAGGATGTCATAATCTCCTGAACCGGATAATTCGCCTTCTCCTATAAGAACGAACCCCCCATCAGTGGTACGCTGCAAGGAGGTTCCAAAACCCTGCTCGAACGTTTTTGTCAGCTCAGTATTCCCATTGGCATCCGTTTTGACGAGGTAGCTATAAATCAATCCATATTTGGACCAGGCACACGCAGTAAGAACAAACCCCCCATCAGTGGTCTGCTGCACGGCGGAATGTCCCCAGTCGCATTTACCGACACTTTTTGTCCACACCACATTCCCATCGGCATCAGTTTTAATAAGAAATGTACCGGTTGCAGTGTCCGCCGTAATAATAAGCCCTTCAGCCGTAATAATAAACCCCTCATCAGTAGTCTGTTGCACGGAGTGCCCATAACAGTTAAAAGAAGAATTGGCCCCCCCGAACGTTTTTGTCCACACAGTATCTCCATTAGCATCCATTTTGATCAGATCGAAAGCTTGTGACTTTTCCATTAGAAGAACCATACCCCCATCGGTAGTCTGTTGCGGAGTGCTCCTCATAGCAGAATAGGAAGAATCGGTCCCCCAGAACGTTTTTGTCCACATTACATTCCCAATAACATCCGTTTTGATGAGATAGACTGCTCCTCCTCCAGAAAAAATAACAACAAGTCCCCCATCATTGGTCTGTTGCACGGAGGGCTCGACGCCTACCCCGAATGCTTTTGTCCACGCAGCATTCCCTTCGGCATCCGTTTTAATGAGGTAGACATCGGATAGTGCTCCCCGTGGAGAAGTTTCCCCTGCAATAACAAACCCCCCGTCACTGGTCTGCTGCACGGATTTCCCGCGGCCTCCCCCGAATGTTTTAGTCCACACCGCATTCCCTTCGGCATCCGTTTTAATGAGGTAGACATACGACGAGTCTCCCACGGAAGAAGAAGTAGACCCGGTAATAACAAACCCCCCGTCGGTTGTCTGCTGTACGGAAAGCCCGTAATCATCACCACTCCCCCCGACCGCTTTTTGAAAAGTAATCACCCTGATGAAAACCCCCTCCACCGTCGCATCCCCGTCCTCTAAAGTCACCGTCGTAGTCGCTTTGAACGAATCTGCGATTACTGCATTACCGCTTGTCACCCTCCATACGGAAAAACGGTTTCCCGTATCAGGCGTTGCGGTTATGGCGTGCGGTACTCCCCGCGCCATTGAATCCGATCCGCTCACTGTTCCGTTGCCGTCGGCCGTAACGGTCAATACGTATTGTTTCTCCGCCCATTGCGCGTAAAGTGTAACTTTATTCTCCCCCTTCTCCAACGTATCGCCCGCCGCATAGGAGGTGCCGCTGCCGTCCTCCCGGGTATTCCACCCGGTAAAAATGAATCCGGCTCTCGTCAGATTTCCGGCATTCCCGGTAACGACCAGTTTTTCACCGGTCTCATACCAATTGCCGTCCTCCGGTCCGGTTCCCGCAGTGTTTCCATTGCCGTCATAGACGACACGATAGGCTGCTGGAACAAGCGTATCGATATCGGCGGTCGTTCCCGGAGTTGTCGTCACCTTCACGGTATCATACGAGGTGTCGCTTCGGACGGTTATGAATTGCAATATATGTTTTCCCTGCGGCAGATTTTCAAGCAGGAAACCGCCGTCGGCATCAGCCTTCGCATACGCATCCAGGCCGAAAACTTTAACGAACACTTCAACGGATTCGGTGACGGGTTGCAACGTTCCCCGTATCGCACCCGGCGGTTTGAGCGTGACGTTGAAATCGTGGATGAGGCTGCTGTCGGTGTTGTCGAAATACAAAGAAGAATCGATCTCCATGTTGCCGATGAATGCGCAGTTGTTGCTGTCGTCGCGTGCTTCGATGATATATCTTCCTTCGGGAATCGAATCTTTCTTATGAAAGCTGAAATACCCGTTATGGTCGGTACGGGTTGACCACACATAAAATCCATTTTCGGTGATGCGTTTGCTCAGTAGCTTGATATCAGGGAGATAGTCGGATGGCCTCACGGTAACGGTTGCGTCGACTGCCGGGTTGCCCCGGGTATCAACCACGGTGCCCGAGATCAGCGGTCGGTCCCCAACCTCGGATCCGGTTCCGCCACTGTTCATCATGCATGAAACGATCATTACCACCAGGATAAGCGGAAGGAATTGTATCGCGGCTTTCATCGTTGTAAGAGCTCCTTTATTCGGTTTTGATATCTTTTGACAATGGAACGAAAATGAGCTGGTACAAGTACGCACGGTCGGGTTTCTCTTCGTCCTCCACGAGCGTATTGATTTTATTCTTGAATTCATCGGTGTCGCTGCAAATCTTTTCGTAGGTTTTCCTGGAAATGCCGATAACATGCGACGAAACCTTCTGCGGCCCGGAGGCATTGTCCGTTAATGCATGTTCCGCCACCTTCATATATTGTAAATGAAAGCGCTTTTTATCGTCTGGGAGAAAATCGTCGCTTGTTTTTATGTTTTTTTCGGTACTTATTGTGTAGATTCCGTCACTCCCTTTTTCGACGAATCCCAAACGTTCAAGCAATGCAATTGATTTTTTTGTCTGGGATTTGGTAATCGGCAGGAGCAATTTGCTGCCAAGCCGTACATATTCTTCTTTGGATTGAGCGAAGATATCGATGAGCGCCCGAATGGCGCTGTGATACCACTCGGAATAGTACTCTTTCCTGTCTTTATCGATCATCTGTATTTTAGCATCGTTCCTGTTGATGATTCGTTGCCGCATTTTCTCGAAGAAATGAATTTCTTTTTCGTGGCTTGCCTGAGATAAAGCGACGATGCATCTGAAATATTCCGCTTCCTGTTCCGAGTGTCCGAGCGCGTTTGAAAGTTGTAGACAGTGGATGGTCGAGAGCGTTGTGTTCTCATTATTGAATATCCTTGAAACAATCGCACCGCCACTGAAACCGCCTTCACGCGCCAAAAAACCATACGAAAACGTCGCGGGATTTGCGCTCTTGTTTTCCTTATAATAGTCCCTAAGATACTTATGGAACTTACTATATTTATAGATATCGACTTTAATTAAATTGAGCATGGTAGCGCCTTTACCTTAAAAAATAGAATGATAAAAGCGAATATTCAACCTCTGAAGAGACAACGAGAGAAGATAGTGTTACATGTCTGTAACACGAAACAGGTTGTTCATATGAAGCGGTATCCATTGTCTTATATTAATGGATCCGCTGCCGAAATCGAAATATCAGGTTTATTCGTCAAGGGCCCATGCAGTGAATGCCTCGTTTAGAACAAATTTTAAACACCAATTCCCCGAGGGATTCAGGCGCCGCGGTGAGCGGAGTCGAACCGGGGCGTTGACGGCGATTCAGTTTTGAATTATTCTTGAAAGAAAGAAATATGAAACGATTGTATCCTATTTTACTCTTCTTGTTCGTAATCATTGGTAATCCTTACGCTCTCGACCTGATCGACCGGCCCACAAAAGGTACGCAATACGAAACGCTCGTTTTCCGATTCGCGGAGAACCTGAAATCCGACAATCCGTTCGACCTGGAAACGAACCAGGTCGAGCTGCTCATCAGGCGGCCCGATTCATCGCGACAAATTCTTTCATTTTTCTATGACGGGCTGAACGCGAAGAACGTTGAACAGTGGGAGGCGCGCTTCGCGCCGAAGCGGCCGGGCCCTCATCACTTTACTTTTCGCGTCAACGGAACCACGCACGCACGGTTCAGCATACGGGTCAGCGCGAACAACCGGAAAAGGCAGGGAGGGCTCACGCTGTCGGACCGGCGCGGGATTTTTCACTATGAAAGCGGGGAGGCGTTCCGCGGCATCGGCGTCAACGTCTGCTGGGCCGACGATTATGAATACTATTTCAAAAAAATGCAGGCTTCACACATGAATGCCACGCGAATCTGGCTTTGCCCGTGGCACCTGCCGTTCGAGTGGTCGGGAACGGAACTGGGCCGTTACAATCTGGAATCGGCGCGGCGGCTGGATACCATACTGCAGCTGGCCGGTAACCACGGTATCCGTGCGGTCCTCTGCGTGGATTATCACGGAGTCGGCCAGAAGGCGCAGGGATTCTTCAGGGAGAACCGGTGGCGGGAGAATCCCTACAATGCAGTCAATGGCGGCCCCTGCGGGGATGCGGCCGCCCTTTTCACTGACTCGACCGCGAAATCGTATCAAAAGAAAAAATACAAATACATCGTCTCGCGCTACGGCCACAGCCCGAATATCCTCGCGTGGGAATTCTTCAATGAGGCGGATATAATGGCGGGAAAAGCCGTTCCGGTGAACCGGTGGCATGTAGGGATGGCCGATTACGTCAAATCAATCGACGTGCACCACCGGCTCCTTTCGAGCAGCTCGACAAGAGGCTATGTTGAAAAACTCGTGGATGCGTTCCGTTCTCCCGCAATGGATTTCGTCATGTTCCACGACTACAACATGCTGGATGTCGCCCCGCATCTCATCAATCTGGTCGAACTGGGGGCTGAATTCTACAACAAGCCGGTCGTCATCGGGGAGTTCGGCATAGAGTACCGCGGCGGCGAACTGACCGCCGCGTCCGATCCCGAACATATCGGCCTGCATAACGGCATCTGGGCCGGGCTTTTCGGCGAAACGCCGCTGCTGCCCATGAGTTGGTGGTGGGATTCCTATATCGACAAACTGGATCTCTGGCCTCAGTTCGTCAATCTTTCCCGGTTCGCGGACTCCCTGGATTTCAACGCGAAGCCGCTGGTTTTCAAGACATTGACTTCCGGCTTTCAGGAACAATTTCCACGGTCTAAAGTTTCATGCATCATTCAATGGATGAACGCCGGCAACAGGCATGCGCTCTGGTTTAAAAGCGGCAATTATCTGTGGTCGGCGAAAACTACGGCCATAAAACTCGTTAAGATAGATTCGTTTACGCAGAAGGTCCCGGGGGTCGGACCCGGAAAATATGCGGTTTCGTGGTACGATCCGCAGACAGGAGTGTTTACCGGTAAAGCAATGGAGACCACGGTTGATGAAGATGGGAAACTGACCCTTTCGGTCCCTTCTTTTTTTAAAGATCTTGCCTGTCTGGTTGTACCTGAAAAGTAGTCCGTGGCAAGCATGGGTGATTAAAATTTTGTTGATGCCAATTTACTGTATTGGTTTAACACTGACGGCTGTGCCGCATGTTTGATGGAGTTGAAATTGTGAAAATCTGCATGGGGAACCGGATGCATCGCACCATACGGGCGGGCATATGCTTTCTCATTTTCTGCTTCGCGCAGACCTTCGGTGGTACGGTTATCATCGATCCCGGAGTTAAATACCAGTACTTTGAAGGCTGGGGTACGAGCCTGTGCTGGTGGGCTCATCAGGAAGGAGGCGGCAGTCAAGCATATCTGGATAGAATAGCCGATGTGTTGATGGATCCTGATTCCGGACTCGGCTACAGCATTTTCAGGTATAATATCGGCGGCGGTGATCAGCCGGGGCACACCGACATTCCGGCAGACAGGGCAGTTCCCGGGTATAAGCCGACCGAAACCGGTCCTTACGATTGGACGGCGGACCGGAATCAGCGGAACATTGTCGCGGCTCTGGCGGCAAAAGGGAAAAAAATAAATCAGGAAATCATCTGGGAAGCGTTTTCCAATTCTCCTCCCTGGTGGATGACCGTGTCCGGATGTGCCGGCGGGAATTCAACCTGTGCGGACAACCTGAAGAGCGCTTATTTCGGCACCTTCGCCGATTATCTGACCGAAGTCATCAAACACTTCAGAGACAGCCTGGGTGTCACCTTCCGCACGGTTGATCCGTTCAATGAGCCGAGCGCGGGCTGGTGGTGCGGGGATAATAAACAGGAAGGGTGCAATTTCAAGAAGGAACAGCCGAGAATGGTGAAGGAGCTCGGTAAAAGACTGGTCGCCAAGGGGCTTTTTCCCATCACGAGTATCAGCGTTGCCGATGAAAATTCCATAAACACGGCGGTCGGCGGCATCAAGACGTATGACGACAGCTCTCTTTCGTATATATCACAGATAAACACTCATGGTTACAGTGGAAGGAGCAAAACAAATTTCGCCGCCTTTGCCGCGCTTGCGACTTCCAGGAAAAAAATAGTGTGGATGTCCGAATCGGGACCCTTGAGCGGAACGGGCGGGCAGGACATCGCCATGTTTATGGCGCAGAATATTATCGAGGATTTGAGATATATGAAAGTTTCCGCCTGGTTGGACTGGCAATCGTACGCCGGCGGCGGTACGTGGGAAACCATCAGAGTAGACAAGAACAGACTTGCAATCATCCCCGCACGAAGGTGCTATATGCAGGCGGCGTTCGGCAGGTTTATCCGGCCGGGCTCTCAAATAATCGAAAGTAACGATTCGAACACCATCGCCGCGGTGGTTCCGCGAACGGGTAATCTGGTTGTTGTCGTTCGCAACGGCGGCACCTCGAGCGTCAATTATACCTTCGACCTTTCCAGGGTCGACCGGTTGCCGTCCGTGGTGCGCGTACATCAGTACCTTGTTTCGGCGTATAAGACGCTTTCGAAACTTCCCGATATCGCGATTTCGGATAAGCAATTCGCCCTTGTTGCTCCGGCCCGGTCAATTACCAGTTGCGTTGTTCCCGGAGTGATCGACTCAACAACAACCGCCGCGGAGACCGTGAAGGAAAAACACTCCGTTTATCGCTCCGCGCCGGCGGGGGTGAGGCTTCATTTCGGCGGCGTTGTGTCCAATGGTGCAATAACGCCGCCGGAGCATGCGACCGGGCTGGAAATCTATTCTTTGCAAGGGAAAAGACTTGTCCGGATCCCGGTCGGCGGCAACGGGACGGTGAACCTTGGCGCCCTGTTTTCGTCATTACCTTCGTCGGGAGTTTATTATGTAAAGTATTTCCCTTAATACGCGATGACATCGGGCGCAGGGGAGGGATGTACGTCCGGAAAACCGGGAGGGAATCGGAACCTCAAATAGCGTTGCCTTATATCCGATCCGTTACGTCCGTTGTTTTTACCATCATCGGAGATTTATTTTTAATCCGCATATAAAGTCGAAACTGCTGTTCAGCAATCCGGATTCATATAAAAAGAGCTGATGGATTAATGTATTGCCGGAATACGATTGAGGTTTCCGGAAAATCAAAACGCCTGTCGGCTTTCGAACATAAAGGGGAGTGACAAATGCGTATTGCAATGCTTGCATGGGAATCCCTGCATTCAATCGCCGCCGGAGGAGTTGCGGTACATGTGACCGAACTTGCGGCGGCGCTCGAGCGAAAGGGCCATGAAGTTCATGTGTTTACACGGATGGCCTGGTCCGGGCAATGGCAGTATGAGCGCATTCACGGCGTTCATTATCACCGGATCCCTTATTCCGGATGTCCGGATATCGTCGATGACAGCAACGCCATGTGCCGCTCGTTCGTCAATTCGGTGTTTCATGTCGAAGACTATATGGGTGCGCACTTCGATATCGTCCATGCGCACGATTGGATGGCCTCGAATGCAATGGTATGGATTAAGCAGGGCCGCGGCCGCAAGGGGATCCTGACCCTCCATTCCACCGAATACGGCCGTTGCGGTAATAATTTCTACGGCGGTCGTTCACAACGCATCATGGATCATGAACGTCACGGCACGTTCTGCGCCGACAGGGTGATCACCGTTTCATGGGCATTAAGGAACGAAATCAAATGGATATATAATGTGCCGGATTGGAAGGCATGCATGGTGTATAACGGCATTTCCTATTCAGGTTTTGACGGATATATCGATCCGGGAGGAATAAAGGCTGATTACCATATCGGTCCGATGGACCCGACGGTGTTGTTCGTCGGAAGGATGACGCTCCAGAAGGGTCCCGACCTGCTCGTGGATGCGATACCCTATGTCTTGCGCTATTACCCGAATGCAAAGTTCATTTTTACCGGGGAAGGGGATATGCGCGGTCACGTTGAAAGGCGGGCGAGGGATCGCGGCGTGGGCCATGCATGCAGGTTCTACGGCACGATGGGTCGCGGCCAGCTCCTCGATTTATATAAGTCGTGCGAATGTGTATGTGTTCCCAGCCGCAACGAACCGTTCGGCATCGTCGTGCTTGAAGCATGGGCTGCGGGTAAACCCGTGGTGGCAACGATGAACGGCGGACCGTCGGAGTTTGTATGGCATGATGTCAATGGCTATAGAATATATCCCATCCCGGATTCGATCGCATGGGGTATCGGGACGCTGTTCAATAATTTCGAGCACGGCCGCTGGATGGGCGCCAATGGACGTAAAACCGTCGAAACCGCATTTTCATGGGATACTATTGCAGGTCATACGCATGGTGTTTACATAAGCTGATCGGAACGTCCAACCGCCGGTTCAACCCTGAAGGCTTCGCCGCAGACTGACCGGCTAACGATGGTTCTCGACTTGTGACAAACCGACGGTCGCCATCCGCAGGAAAAAAATATAGTTGAGGGGAACAAACGGGCGCGTTAGTGGTAGTGGGCGCAGGAATCGGCGGCATGCAGGCATCATTAGACCTCGCTAATGCCGGCTACAAGGTTTATCTTGTCGAAAGAGGACCGGCTATAGGCGGGGTGATGGCTCAGCTCGACAAGACGTTTCCCACCAATGACTGCGCGATGTGTACGCTGGCTCCCCGCATGGTGGAATGCGGAAACCATCTCAATATAGAGAAGCTGACATACTCCGAAGTAGAAGACATAACGGGTGAGCCTGGTGCATTCACGGTGAGAGTACGAAAAAAAGATCGGTCGGTCGACGAATCCAAGTGTACTGGTTGCGGGACGTGAATTTGTTGTAATTTATTGATTGTCAAAAAGATAAACCGCCGTCGGAATTCGCAGATGATAAGCAAATGTCGTGCATGGATTTAAGGTTACACCCGGTTTTTTAAACTGCTTGCATCGCTCGCAATTGTTTTAACGATCTCTTTTGAGCGGCGATGAAATATTATTTTGTTGTAATTTGTGAAATATTTATTTATTTTAATATATCTTTTTTGCCGAGCATGTAACCGATGGTGCGTATGGGTCAACGTGTTTAAAATATGTCTTTGCGAAATGGGTATGACGAAACGAAAAGAAAAAGCAGCTCGAAAGATTCCTTCGCCGGTCGTTCGGCGTCTGGCAAAATATAGGACGTATGTAAACGACGTGGCTTTTCGGGGGCTTAAGTGGATAACATCGAAGGATCTTGCTGCGGATCTGGGGTTAACTAACGCTACGGTACGAAGAGATATTTTTTATCTGAATTTCAGCGGGCATACAAATCGTGGCTACAGTATAGAAAATCTTGAACGAGTGCTTACCAGAGTGCTTGGTTTGCATAAGGAGTGTGATATTGTGATCGTGGGCGCGGGCAATTTAGGACGCGCGCTAGCAATGCATGGCGATCTTGCACGGATGGGATTCAGAATACGCGGGATATTCGATAGCGACAAAAAACTGAAAAGGAAAAAGGTTTCGGGATTGGTTATACAAAGCATGAACGCTCTGTCGGCAGTGGTGAAAAAATATGCTGTTAGTATCGGTATTATCGCCGTGCCTTCCACGGCAGCGCAGCTTGTCGCCAATCAATTGGTGAAAGCGGGGGTGCGCGGCGTGCTCAATCTTGCGTGCGCTAATTTAAAGCTTCCGAAATCGGTTCATGTGGTTGAAGCGCGTATAGCGGCAGGGCTTTCGGAACTGTGCTGTTGTGTACAGATAGCTGCGGGGAGGGAATCCGCGGCACTGGCATAATCAATGTGAATGGTGAGTAAAATTAATATAAAACAGGTTGTTTATTTATAATGCGGAACTATCTTTACCTCTTTTGCCTGTTATTAGGCGTGTGGCTGTGTCTCAGTTCGAGCCTGCATACGCAGGAAGTGATTGCAGGGCTGATAGTCAGCTTTATCATATCGGTTTTATTTGGGCGGTGGTATGCACGACTCGGCCTGCCGCCCATGAGCATAAAGAGGGCTTGGTATGTGTTGCTGTATGGTATAAAACTCGCGCTGGAAATAATTAAAGCCAATTTTGATGTTGCGTATCGCGTTCTGCATCCGGCGCTGCCGATAAAACCCGGCATCGTGGCTGTTAAAACGAATCTGAAGAGTGATATCGCAAAGTTTATACTGGCTAATTCAATCACGCTTACGCCGGGAACGTTTACTGTGGATGTTATAGGCGACAGGCTTTTAATACACTGGATATATGTAGAATCGGAAAAACTGGAAGATGCGACACAACGCATCAGCGAAAAATTCGAGAAATATTTGAGAGTTATTTTTGAATAAACAAGCGGTACGGATACAAAAATTCTGTGAAATCTTGAAGGCGATGGGGCACCCGTCACGAATAAGGATTCTGGAAGGCCTTCTGAAAAATGAGTGCAATGTTGCACAGATACAACAAAAACTTGGGCTGCCGCAGTCGACAATTTCGCAGCACCTTCGGCTGCTGCGAAATCATGGCATTATCCGTGCGCGGCAGGAAGGGGCAAAGAGGTGTTATCAGGTAATAGATGATCGAGTGAAAAAACTACTGCAGATGAGTGAGGAAAGGTGACATTTTTTTTGCCGTTATTTATCGTAATATTTAAATATAACAATATATGGATGGTTTGCACATGGCCGGTATGAGCAAAATATTCTACTTGGTTTTTATCGGCGCGGGCATCGTTTTGTGCTTTATCAGAATGATTAAAGGCCAAACCGCGGCCGATAGAACAATGGCGCTGGATACGGTGACAACCGTCACGACGGCGCTGATTGTTGTTTTGGCGTTTATGCTTAAAAGAGCTATTTACCTTGATGTTGCTTTGGTGTATGCATTGTTGATGTTTATCGGTTCGGTTGTAATCGCGCGATTTCTGGAAAGAGGACTCTGATGCTGGCTGCTGGCGCAATCCTGACGGCAATCGGGGCACTTTTTCTGTTTGTGGGAAGTCTGGGTATTCTGCGGCTTCCCGATGTCTATAACCGGCTTCAGGCAGGAACAAAGTGCACGACTTTCGGCAGTTTTTTCTGCATTATAGGTGTCGGCATTATGGAACCCGGCTGGTTCTGGAAATGCCTGATTATTGCGCTGTTTATCCTTTTGACAAATCCGATTTCAAATCATGCACTCGGACGGGCGGCGCTGAAAAGCGGCGTCCCGTTGTGTCCCAAAAATGTAGTGGATAAGAGCAAAGAGTTTAAAGAGTATCGGGAAAATCGGGAGGAGAAATAATGCTCGCGACTGTTCAGAATTGCATGGTTATCGCGCTTACCGTATTAATGCTGGCGGGCGCGGTGTGCGCCTGCATTTTTAAAGATCTTATCAGCGCTGTTATCGCAACCGCGTTTGTCAGCCTGCTGGCGGCGCTTTTTTTCTTTCTGCTGCATGCGCCTGATGTCGCAATGGCTGAAGCGTCTATCGGCGCGGCATTGACTACGGCAATTTTTGTAATAGCCATTAAAAAAACGGCGAGGTCGGAAGAAGAATGAGATCGTTAATTGCAGTCATTCTGCTGGCGGTAATTGGGTTGGGACTGGCCTTGTGCCTTTCTGATATGCCGTTTGGCGCAAATCACATTGCAACTGCAGAGAAGGCAGGGAGGCATTATCTCGAGAAGGCGCCGCAGGAAACAGGCTCGGCCAATGTCGTAACCGCGGTGGTCGTCACCTATCGCGGATTTGATACGCTGGGTGAAGTGACAGTCCTTTTTATCGCTGCAATCGGGTTGGGAATGGTTCTGTACCGGCGTAAAAAGCAAGAAGGTAAACCGCCCCAGCCCGCCAGTTTCGTGTTGCAAACGGGATGCTGTTTTCTGTTTCCCCTTATTTTAATTCTCGGCGTGTATATTTTTCTTCACGGGCATCTGACACCCGGCGGCGGCTTCCAGGGCGGTGTTATTGTCGCGTCCGGCTTTTTGCTGGCATATATCGGCTGCGCAGACATGAAAATTCGTCACCGGTGGTTCGAAGCTACCGAGTCGCTTGCGGGAAGCGCATTTGTAATCGCGGGCATGGCAGGCCTTGCAGCAGGCGGCAGTTTCCTTATGAATTTTATGCCAAAGGGAAATTTTAATACGCTGTTCAGTGCCGGTATTATACCGATTATTTATATCGCTATAGGATTGAAGGTAGGCGCTGAACTGACCGGGTTAATTGCTAACCTCCTGGAGAGGGCCGAATGAGCTTTTTATTCGAAAATTCATATTACATTGCCGCCGTGGGCCTTATCCTTATCGGCCTGTATATCATGGCGGCAAAGAAAAACCTTATTAAAGTGATTATCGGGCTGAGTTTTTTCGAGACGGGAATCAATGTGTTGCTGATTGCCGCAGGCTATATACGCGGGGGAAGCGCACCGATATTTTCGCATCCCGATATGCAAGCCGGCAAGATGGTTGATCCCACACCGCAGGCGCTGGTGTTGACAGCGATTGTTATTGGTGTGGCAGTCCTTGCCCTGGCGCTTTCGTTGGCGGTGCGGCTCTACGAACATCATGGAACGCTTAATCTCCGCAAGATCAGGGAGCTTAAATGGTAAATCCCGTGCTTCTGCTTGCAGTGCCCCTGGGGCTGGCTTTTTTGACGCCGCTGTTGGCTTTCATATCCGACAGAATCGCCAGGTATGTCCCGGTTGCGGGAATGTTGTTCAATTGTGTCGTTTCCGTTTCGCTTATCCCGTCTGTTCTCAATAGGCCGATTATCGTTCAGACCGGCGGTTTTGCTCCGCCATTCGGCATTAATCTGGTTGCAGGTCCGCTTGGCATTACGCTTGCTGCCGTTATTGCACTGGTGGGCCTTGCCGTATCGGTTTACGGCCTTGCGTATGTCAAAGAGGGTGCAACGGTTAAGTACCATGTTCTGTATCTGCTGTTGCTCACCGGCGCCACGGGAGTTGTACTGACAGGCGATATTTTTAATCTGTTTGTTTTTTACGAAATTCTCTGCATATCGTCATACGCGCTGGTGGCC
Organism: Chitinispirillaceae bacterium; assembly: GCA_016929415.1. Taxonomy (GTDB): domain Bacteria; phylum Fibrobacterota; class Chitinivibrionia; order Chitinivibrionales; family Chitinispirillaceae; genus JAFGNB01. Next base: position 13,021 of record JAFGIW010000158.1, read on the forward strand.
TATTCCGGCGACAAAAACGGCGTGGAAGCAGCGGTAAAATACCTGATTCAGGGATCGATAGGCAGTGGACTGGCCCTTATTGGAATAGCAATTCTGTATGGCGTATTCGGGACGCTGAACATGGCCGATATTGCCCGCAATATCGGTTCAACAGGTATTTTAAATACAACCCTTTTTATCGCGCTTGCGTTTATGGTCGCGGGCTTTGGTGTTGAAGCGGCGGTGTTTCCGCTTAATGCATGGCTTCCCGATGCGCATTCATCGGCGCCGGCGCCAATCAGCGCAATCCTGTCGGGCATTGCGATAAAAGTGGGTATATATGTGGTTGTGCGAATTGTTTTTACCGTATTCGGCGCGCCCAGCATGTTTATGCTGCTGGTTGTTATCGGCGTGGTGACGCTGCTCATTGGAGAAATGTCGGCTTTCAGTCAGAACAATATTAAACGAATGCTTGCCTATTCGAGTGTGGGCCAGGTCGGGCTGATCGTTTTCGCATTGGGAATGGCAACCACCGGCGGCATATCGGGAGGGCTGTTTCAAATCATCAGCCATGCCCTTGCCAAGTCGCTTCTTTTTCTAGCAACCGGCTATATGATTTATCGCAGCGGCTCTATGGAAATTTCATCGTTGCAGGGAATGGGCAAGCGGATGCCGCTGACATGTTGTGCTTTTACAATCGGGGCGTTTTCGCTTGTCGGGCTTCCGCCGTTTGCAGGCTTTCCCGGCAAGTTCATGATCGTGCGCGCAGCGATTGCGCAGCAGCAGCACCTGTTCACATTCCTTATTGCGCTTGTTCTATTTGGGACGATTATCGAGGCCTGCTATTTCTTTCGCATTGTGCAGGCGGCGTATTTCACCGGCCCGCGTGAAGAGCCCGACGCGGGAAAGCAGCGCCGCGAAGAAGCGCCGCTGTTTGCACTGGCGCCAATGCTGGGTCTTCTCGTTTTTATTATAGCGCTTGGCGTCTATCCGGAGCCGGTAATAAGGCTGCTCGATTCATGCGCCGCGGAGCTTCTGAACCGTTTTGATTACATCAAGGGGGTTTTGGGTTGAGCGTGCAGATTATTCTTTTAACGTCTTTTGGCGGGGCCTTTGCGACATATCTGCTTGCAAAGATTTCCTCGCGCCTCCGCGATGTATGCGCGGTAATCGTGTCCGGCCTGCTTGTTGTTTTCGTAGCCCTGCTCTATAACAAAACCCCTGCCGCAACGCTTATCCCCTCTTTTGTCGGCGCGCCCCTTACAGTGCGCCTGAATATGCTTTCGTGGTTTTTCGCAATTGCCATTGTGGTAGTGGGATTTCTTTCGATTGTTTTTTCTTTCAGCTACATCAAAGGAAAAGAGAGAGCGGATTTTTACTACCTCATGATGCTGCTGGTCAACGCCGGTATGATCGGAATCGTCCTCTCGGCTGATCTGCTCACTTTCTATATTTTCTGGGAAATCATGTCATGGGGTGCTTTTCTGCTTATTAGCTATAACCGCGGTCCAGCCCTACGCGCCGGCATGAAATACATAGTCATGTCTGTTATCGGATCCGTGGTCATGCTCGCCGGCATATTGTCGCTCTATGCTGTCTATGAAACCTTCGTATTTTCCGAACTGGCCGGCCGAATAGCTTCTGCTTCGCCCGCTTACTCGCTTGCTTGCGCGAGCATGTTATGCATAGCGTTCGCAATTAAAAATGCTGTCGTTCCACTGCATACGTGGTTGCCTGATGCTCATTCGGAAGCTCCTGCTCCATTCAGTGCGGTGCTTTCGGGAATACTCATTAAAATGGGCACATATGGATTAATCCTTGTTCTTTATCTTTTTGTAGGGGTGAAGTTATTTATTTCGCCGACGTATGTATGGCGAGGCTTTCGCTTTGTGCTTCTTGTATTGGCAAGCATAACAATCCTTGTTCCTTCATTTATTGCCGTTATGCAGAATGATGCAAAGAAAGTTCTGGCATGGTCCAGCATTGCCCAGGCGGGATACATAATTCTGGGAATAACGTTTGGAACCACTCTGGGATTTGCGGCAGGTATGTTTCACTTTTTGAATCACGCGACATTTAAAGCCTTGTTGTTCTTTGGAATAGGCGCGGTTGAGTATCGCACGAAAACAAGAGATTTGAATTCTTTGGGAGGATTGCTCAAGAGAATGCCCATCACTTTTATTGCGGTATTGGTCGGCACATGCGGGTTGATTGGAATACCCTTGACAAATGGGTTTGTCTCAAAGTGGCTCTTATATAAAACATTGATACTGGAAGGTTCTCCATTTCTTGCCTTCATTGCCCTTATAGGTACATGGGGGACAATATTGTATGGATATAAGCTGCTTCATCACGTATTCCTCGGTCAGTTGCCGGAAAAATACAAGAATGTAAGAAAAGCCCCTGCAAGCATGCAATTTGTCTTGATTATTCTTTCTCTGGCAGTTGTAGTTCTCGGAATCCTGCCGGGCATTCCCCTTAAACTTATTAATACGATTGCGGTCTCCATGGGAATGGACTCTATGAATATAAACATTTTCGGTATTGCCTCAGAAACCGGAGCGCTCAATACCGTAAATATATTGTCCGTCCTCGCCGCCGCAGGTATTGTAGTGTGGATTATATTAAAGGCCTCGAAAAAATCGACCAGGATTTCTCAGGAGGACAATTACGCTGCCGGCGCGGCAATACCGGCCGAGCGATACAGCTATACGGTGGACTTTTATAATCCGCTGTATCGAATGATTCGCCGGTATCTGAGAGATATTTTCGATGAGTTTTACTACTGGATTGCCGGTCGCGTGCAGGCTTTCAGTGACATGGTGCGGCGGTTGTATGTTGGCGATGTGGGCTGCTACGCGATGTATATCCTTTTATTTCTATCGGCGCTTATATTATCGCAGGTATGGTGGAGAGTATGGTAGCAACAGTTGCGCAATGTGTTTTATTGCCGGTTCTTGGCATTGTCATCGGCCTGTTTTTTCTTGGTCTCTACCGAAAAATAATGGCGCGACTGCACTGGCGCTACGGTCCTCCACTGATACAACCTGTTATCGATATTTTAAGACTGTTTTTCCAGGGGGGAATGTCGCATGGCGCCGTGTTCGATTTCGGCTTGGTTCTTTCTCTGGCCGGTGCTATGGCGATCATTCTTTTCATACCGTTCGCGCAGTGGTGTCCGTTGCAAGGATCGGGAGGAATGCTGGTTATTCTTTACCTCATGCTTCTTATGCCGCTGGGAACGGCATTGAGCGGCGGCGAAGCGGCCAATCCCAATGCGAGTATCGGCATTTCACGCAAGCTTATCCTGGCGCTTGGATACGAAGTGCCGCTTCTGCTTATCCTGTTGTCGGTCATGTCGTATTATTCGACAATTTCTATTGTCGACATAGTGCGCGGGCAGCAGGCGTCGGTCTGGGCACTGTTCTCGTGGCCGCTGGCTCTTCCTGGTATTGCCTATATTCTGATTCTGCCTGCGGTTCTCGGCGTCCGGCCGTTTGATACCACAACCGCGCCTCAGGAAATTTCTTCCGGCCCTCTTGTCGAGTACGGAGGAAAGTACCTGGCGTTCGAGCATATTATCCATGCACTCAGCCTGTTTTTGGGAATATCGCTGTTCGTAAACCTGTTTCTGGGCGGGGCTGCAAATCCGATAGTCTTTTTTGTGAAAATACTTGTAGTATTCGTCGCATGTGTTTGTATAAATGCGGTCTTTCCGCGTTTACGTATCGAGCAGGCAGTTTCGTATTTATGGAAATGGCCCACAGCGATTGCGTTTCTGGGGTTGGTTGTTGTATCGCTTGTTAAATAACCGGAATCCGTGGCGCTGTGTAGAGGAATAGAATAATGGACAGAAACAAAATTGGAAAATGGCTGAAACAGCCGGCGAAAATGGCGAACAAATACTCGCTCAACGCCGTATATTTCTGCACGGGATGTGGTATCATAGAAATCCCTCCGGTGATCACCGCACGGTGGGACGCGGAAAGGTTCGGCATAATACCTGTGGCAACGCCGCGCCAGGGCAATTTGTTCATGATTACCGGCTATGTATCGCTTAAAACATTGCGCGCCATCATACGAACATACGAACAGATGCCCGATCCGAAATACACGGTTGGGTTCGGCTCATGCCCTATAAATGGCGGCATGTACTGGGATTCATATAATACCATAAAGCATCTGGACAGATATATTCCCGTGGATGGGTGGATTGCGGGATGCATGCCCCGGCCCGAGGCCGTCTTCATCGGCGTTACGCATCTATGGACACTGATCGAAAAGGATATGGCCAATGGCTATCTACGCTACCGCGAGCACTACGATCAATACAGGGGCAACCAGGAAAAGCTTCTCGGCAAACTCGACTGGCCGCCACTTTATGCGACAGGCATTGCGCAAAAGGAGATAGCAGCGTGAATGAGGGATTAAAAGAAAAACTGGAGAAAGCATTCCCGCATGCCGCAATTACCAGCATGCGCGATACCGATTACGTGGTAACCGCCGATAAAGAAAGCGTGCTGTCTTTGCTTGCGTATGTTAAAGATGCCGGCTTCGATCACCTGACATTGATTTCCTGCGTGGATTGGATAGATGAAGGGGAATTCGAACTCGTGTATATACTCAGCCCGTATATGAAAGATAACGAGCAGATAAGCGGAAACGAGAAAATAAACCTGATTCTGAAAACCAGAATCGCGCGGGGTAATCCGGCATTTCAGACGGTTACCCATATTTTCGAAAATGCGGAGCCGTATGAAAGGGAATTACACGAGCTGTTCGGCGTGCATTTCGAAGGACATAAACGGCTCATTCCTCTTTTCCTGGAAAGGGCATACGACATTCCGCCATTTCGCAAGGATTTTGATACCCGGCGGTATGTAAAAGAGGTTTTCGATAACATTCCAGCAATTCAGGATATAAAAGCATGAGGGAACTGGAGCTATATTTCGGTCCCCAGCATCTGGGCATGGTCGGCAATTTCAGTATTACATTGAAAGCTGAAGGCGATCGCGTGCTTAAAGCAACTGCCAACCCAGGCTATCTCCACCGCGGCTTCGAGAAGCTGATGGAATACCGGACATGGATACAGAATTTTCCGCTTGTGTGCAGGATAAATGTTGTTGAGCCGGATCATGTGGAGATGGCGTATGCAATGGCGGTGGAGAAACTCGCGGGTATAGAAGTTCCCGAGCGGGCGCAGTATGTACGGAGCATATACCTTGAGCTTGCACGGGTCGGATCGCATCTTTTCGGATTATGGGCCTATGCCAACATGCTGGGATTTGATACGGTCGCACAGTGGGCGATGTATCACCGGGATCTTGTACTCGATTTGTTTGAAGAGCTTACCGGCGGCCGTGTCTATCATATATATATCTGGCCGGGCGGCGTGCGCCGCGATTTCCCTAAAGGTTTTAAAGATAAAATCGTTACTACGCTCCATTCGATTGGCGGGTGCGTGCCCGACTATGACGCTGCATTTTTTAATAACGCGATTTTCCATAAGAGGGCCAGCGGCATAGGAAAAATCGATCAGCGCCGCGCCAGAGAGCTTGGTGCAACGGGTCAGGTATTGCGTGCCACGGGCATGAAATACGATGTCAGGAAAGTAGCGCCCTATGCAGCGTACGATAAGGTGGAGTGGAATGTTCCGGTGCGCAGCGACGGTGATGCGTATTCGCGTATCTGGGTTGTCAGAGATGAAATGATCGAAAGCGTACACATGATATTCAAGCTGCTCGATTGCATGCCTGAAGGAGAGGTTTTCAATAAGCCGCCGAACCCGTTCAAATGGAAAATTCCACGGGGGGAGGCGTATGCACGATGCGAATCGTCCCGCGGCGAATTCGGCGCCTATGTGGTCAGCAACGGAGAGGATAAGCCGTACCGCGTCCATTTTCGAACACCGTCGTATCCGCATGGTCTGATTATTCTGGAAAAGCTTCTGGAAAACGCGAACATTGCGGATGTGGGCAACACGATGATAAGCCTGTATGTGGTTGCCCCGGAGATTGACAGGTAGCAATAAGAGAGGGTTTAGACAATGGCAATGCCGAGTATTTTAGGCCCGTTTAAAACACTGCGTTTTCTTTTTGAAAAGCCGAAGACCCTGCGCTATCCTTTCGAGCGCAAAGAACCGGCGCTCAGGTACCGCGGATTTCATCTCAACGACTGGGAAAAATGCACCGGGTGCGGTAATTGCGCCGACATTTGCCCCAACCAGGCAATCGAAATGGTCGAAATACCGGACATGGAAGCGCAACCCGGGCAGAAAAACGAGCGGCCGCGGCTGGATTATGGGCGGTGCTGTTTTTGCGGACTGTGTGTCGATATCTGCCCGCCCGGCTCACTCAGGCTCTCGCGCGACTATTTCCACATTCATTTCGATACCAAAACGTTTACCTTCATTCCAAAAGATGAAAAAACCGAAAAAGAAAAGTTCCTTCCTCCCGATAAATACTCGATTCTTCAAGCGAGCCTGGCTCACCGGAAACAGGATTATGAGGGTTTTGCAAGCGATCTCGACTTTTCGCTGTTCGAGCCCGAACGTATTACCATGCCGGAGCTTGGTGCAGAGGAACGGAAAATGTCGTTTGTCGAGCAGGTTCTCGGCTATGATAAAGAATCTGCTCGAAAAGAAGCAGCCCGCTGCCTCGAATGCAAGTTGTGCGAAGAGGCCTGTCCGGCGCATTTAAAAATTTCAGACTATGTTCGGGCAATTTACGAAGACAAACCCGCCGATTCTTTAAAGACTATTTTTAAAGACAATCCGATTCCGGCGATTTGCGGCAGGATTTGCATGAAGCACTGCGAAACCGCATGTTCGCTGAGCATACGGGGCGAGCCGATAGCTATCCGGTGGCTGAAACGATATGTCGCCGATTCTATTCTGGACTATAAAACCGCTCTTGAGTTGAGTCCTGCGCAACCAAGCGGTAAGAAAGTCGCCATTATAGGAGCAGGCCCTTCAGGTTTGGCGCTTGCCTATTTTCTCACACTTCAAGGTCATCATGCCGTTGTGTTTGACGCCTTTCCCGGCGGCGGGGGCATGGTGCGAATCGGCCCGCCCGCATACCGTCTTCCCTTGGAGAGTATCGACAAGGATGTCAACCATATGGCATCGCTTGGCGTGGAATTCAACTTTAATACAAGGGTTGGCAGCGATATTTCGTTCGAAGATATAATGAAAAAATACGATGCCGTGTATCTTGCGATTGGAACATCGCAGAGCCGGTCCACCAAAGTGAAGAATGCCGACAAGTGTATGCTGGCGCTCGATTTTCTAAGAAAGAGCAAGCTCGAAAGCGGCGTTGTAGTCGGCAAAAAAATTGTGGTGATCGGCGGCGGAAATGTCGCCATGGATGTTGCGCGAACAGGGCTGCGCCTGCAAAAAATGCAGTATCCCGATGAGCCGACAGAGATAAAAACCGTCTGCCTGGAAAACGGGGATGAAATGCCTGCGTCGGAAGATGAAATACGGGAAAGCAAAGAAGAGGGGATAGCATTCAACCCGGCATGGGGTCCAAAGGAAGTCCGCTTGGATGACGGCGGCAATATTGCAGGCCTTCTGTGTATGAAAGTAAAATCTGTTTTTGATGGTCAGGGGAGGTTCAGTCCTAGTTTTTACGAAGATCAGGAGTTGTTTTTAGAGGCTGATACAATAATCGAAGCTATCGGCCAAGCGCCCGATTTCTCATTCATCCCGCAGAATTTGATGAGCACGCTTGAATTTACTCCACGGCGCAAAGTCAAGGTGGATGAAAACGGCCAGACCACGATTACGCGCGTATTTGCCGGCGGTGATATCGTGAATATAAATCTAGACGCCGTGACCGCTATTGCCGACGCCAAGGTGGCCGCGGAGGGTATCGGCAAGATTTTTTCAAAGAAAACGTCAGGCTGAATCGATTTATTCGCGTGGCGGACTTCGCACCGTTTCTGCGTCACGGAGCGAAGTATGGAGGTGAGGGGAACCTTTGCAGTCCAGTGTAACCAATTGATATTATGGAGATTAAAAATTGACTGGACCACGATTGAGCCATGGATGTGGACTATGAAATTCTGCCCTAGACAGCCCTGCTTTTCGGGCATTTTTTCCGTATCGACGACGTGTCAAACTTGTTCGGTTCGAATCTAAAAGCTTATCAGAACTCACGCCTCAACTGTTTTTCTGTCAAACTTCACCGGCTTGAGCAGTTCAAGCGACACGGCAACTGCCCTGCCTGACCATTCGATATCCACGAACATTTCATGCGGGCAGAGCTCCTCATCCGACATCCCGGTGACATTCATGTTCTGTTCCCCCTTGGTTTGCGAGTATCCTGTTTTAGGCTTCCATATCGCCGAATTTGATAAAAAGAATGGAGAACCGTATTTTTTAATCATGCGGATGATTTGTTACTTTTAATGTGAGGGCGCTATCTAGTGGAGAAGGGATATTCAAAATGAACAAATCGCCCCGCCTTGAAAGCTTCATGATTACCGATGGTCTGCCGATGCCGTGGAACAATCTGCAGCATTCGCTGGAAGTCGGTGAAGATTATGCGGTTGGTGCGAAAAAGGTTGCCTCGTTTCTGATTAATGTCGAGGAGACGATACCGCTTGATGAGTTGTTCGATATCCTGTTGACCTCGGAGCCCCCCCGGGAATGGTTTGAGTTTCTGATCGTCTGCATGCTCGATACCGGTTTTTCCGATATTGAGGTGGCAAAAAATGTGCTGCGGCTGCATTGCCTGCGGCGTCTTTTCATGAAAATCAAAGCGGGCATACCGGTGGATCAGCGGGAGGAGGAAATTTACCGCAAAGGCCTTTCATTTGCCGAAGTGAACAATGTTTCGGAGTTTCTCGGCCTTACCTTTTTTGCGCGTAAACTCGTGGAGAATATAATACGTCGGGATCCGATCCATGAATCTCACCGGCGTCTCCTGATCGGCCTGATCCGGTTTGAGGCTCAGGCCCTGAAAATCAGGATCAACCGGCTGTCCGATTCGATCGACGCTTACAGTATGAAAGAGATGGGAAGAATGCTGCCGATTATCAAGAGATTGGATGAAAACCTCCTTGAAACGGAGCACCTTGCCGACAGCATCGAACAGGACATCAAACTCGGACGGGCGTCGATGACGCTTGCCGGTGCGCTGAAAGTGGCGTCGTTTGAGAAATGGATTGAAAAAATGGGCGATAGCGGGGAAGTCAAACCGCTTAAAGAAGCGCTGCGGCTTCAGCACCGCAAATGCGCCCCTACGCGCTCGGTGGTAGCCCTGCTGTCGTTGTACCGGTGGGTGTTTGAGGCGAATGAGGTCAGGGTGTCTCCGGCGGTATGGGCGGAACGCGCGCTCGAACTGTACGATAACGGGCGGTTTACGATTGATCTGGGCCACGTGATCGACCGGTTGCGCGACCACCTTCAGGATGCGGGGGCGTGGATCGAGGGGACCGTCGCGGCGGGAAGTTTTTCCGACCGTCTTTATTCCCAGTGGATCGGAACGAACGGCCTTTCGCGGCCTCTGGACAGAAAAGAGGAGTCCGAGGAACGCAAGCAGCAGCTGACCGTCAGGCAGCTGGTGTACCGGTTTGTCGGCAATGAGTCGGTGATGTACCGCCTTCTTGATAATCCTGAAATATTCGGGATGCCGGGTATCATTGAGTATATCGCAAAGAATTCGCGGTCGGTTACGGTTTTGTCGAAAATCGCATCAAACAACAACCTTTATGCAGGTCCCAATAACGACGGGGTCCCCAAAGCCCTGCTGACCAATCCGTCGAGCATTCCGCTGACGCTGCTCAGGATCTTCTTCAAACCGAGTTTTTTCAGCAAAGTGGAACTCCATCGGCTTGTGGACGCCCACTCCTCCATGCGTCCGGAAGTGATAGCGGCAATACGTGAGTTTGTCGCGAATGAAAGTGAATGATGCCGGAGGGGGCGGGCTATGGTTGTTCACCTAGAATGCATCTGAAGCAACCTCCTATGACTTTGCATCGCCGGTGATTGTTTCGCGCTGAATCCTAAATCCCGCTGCCGATCATTTTAGAACCACAACGCTTGTTTTAGACGCATAAGCGCCCGCCTGCAGTTTTATCATATAACAGCCTGGTGCGACAGCCCGGGTATCCCAACGCAATTTGTACGCACCGGAGACAAGACGCTTATTGACAAGAGAGGCTATCGCATGGCCGGAAAGGTCATGGACGGCAACGGCGACCTGTTCCGGGCGGGGGAGGGAAAATCCGATGAATATATCCCGTGAGGCATTGTAAGAAGCCCGCAGGTGCAGATCAGAACAATTTTGTTGCATCGCCGCCCGCTGCCGCCGGACATCAATCGTCACATTCATTTCGGAAAGCGGCCTGCGCCAGACGCCGCTTCCCATAGTCCCTGCAAACAGGGTGTCGTTGTTCCAGGTAATAGATTGCATACTGAATTTCGGGAGGCCTGAATCGACCGGCGTCCACTGTGTACCGTTATTGACTGAGAGGAAAAGGCCGCCGTCTTCAGTGCCGATAAAAACGGCGTTGTCGGTTGCCAGAATGGAGGCGATATAGGCATCGGGAAGGTTTGCATTGACGTTGGTCCAGCTTGTGCCGTTGTCGGTGGAAAGGAAAATGCCGTCGAACTTGTATCCCGCGAAGACGGCGTTGCCGCTTGCTGCAAGTACGTCTGCGGAACTCGTGGGAAGGCCGGTATTAACCTTGGTCCAGCTTTCTCCGTTGTCCGTTGAAAGGAAGACGCCGCCGTAAACCCCGGCAAAGATCGATCCGTTTATCGTAGCAAGGGAAGAAATGCCCGTGCCTGGAAGCCCGGAATTGACTTCCGTCCAGCTTGTACCGTTGTCGGTTGAACGAAAAACGCCTTTGTCGCTGGTCCCGGCAAAAACCATGTCGTCGATCCGTGCGAAGCAGGAAAGATCCGTCAGGTCGCCGATGGTGGTCCAACGGTTGCCGTTATCGGTGGAACGGAACACGCTTCCGCCCTCGGTACCGGTAAAGAGAGTGCTGCCGTTGCCGATAAGGTTCAATACATGCAAATCGGTAAGACCTGAATCGGCCGCCGTCCAGCTTGTCCCGTTATCGGTGGAAAGGAAGACGCCGTTCTGGGTCCCCGCAAAGAGCGCGCCATTGTGCATAACAAGATTGTAGACCTTGGTATTCTTTATGCCGGTATTGACCGAAGTCCAACTCGTACCGTTATTGGCGGAGAGCAGAACGCCGTGGTCCTCCGTTCCCACGAAGATAGTGTTGCCGTTCGTTAAAATAGATTTGAAAAAAACAGGTGAAAAGCCCGCATTGACGGCCGTCCAGGTGTCTCCGTTATTGGTAGAAAAGAAAGTGCCGTCACGACTCATGGCAAAAATCTGATCGCCGCTTACTCCCAGAAATTCGATAACCGGATCTTCGAGTTCGATGGCAACTTGAGTCCAGTTCGCGCCCTTGTCGGTGGAAAGGAAGAGGCCGCCTTCGGTCCCGGCAAAGAGTGATCCGTTTTTCGCCGCCATCGCAGATATACTCTTGTTGGTTCCAAGGCCTGAATTTGCCGACGTCCAGGTTGTGCCGTTATCGGTGGAAATGGTGACGCCCCCACCATAATGGAGCCCGGCAATGAGAGCGCTGTCGAGCACTATTAAAACGCCGGTACTCCGATTGTTAAGGCCTGTAGAATCGGCGCCAATCCAGCTTGTCCCATTATCCGTCGAAAGGGAGATGCCACCCCTCGTCCCTGCAAAGAGAGTACTGCCTATTACTGCAAGCGCACGGACAGCCTTGTTCTCAAGCCCCGAATCGACTTCCGTCCAGCTCGTGCCGTTATTCGTGGAAAGAAAAACGCCCTCTGCGGTCCCTGCCAGGATCTTGGAATCGGTCACCGCGAGTGTGGTTATACCTACTTCAGTGAGGCCTGAATTGGATAAGGTCCAGTTAGACCCGTTATTCGTGGAGACAAAAACGCCGCAGCTCGTCCCGGCAAAAATGGTGCTGCCGCTCAGTGCGAGCGCATTGATTGTCCCCCCGTCCGGCCCGTTGGTCTGCACCCATCCCGCGTTTATTCCACGGGCGGAAAAAGCGATTAACCCCATACTTACAACAAGCTGTAGAAAAGACTTTTTCATAGAGCGCTTCCTTGGTTGAAGAATCTTTGATGTCAAAAAATTACTACTAATATACATCAGTTGCACTTTTTTTCCATACTCAGTAGCAACCTCATCCCCTTCTCCTTTCAGAGAAGGGGAAATGAACTTTGGAGGAGATATAAAAGATCCAAATTATAAGCATTATGTTAGTGCCGTTACTTTCGATTCCCCTTCTTCGGGAAACGCTTCCTGCCTGCCAGAGCCATCAGGCGTTGGAGCTACCGGTTCGTATATGTATGGAATGCATCAATTGACTTTCCGCTTTATGCATATGAATTGCTTATATGTTGATATGTATGGAGGATCTCCTGATGAGTACGCTTTTAATGTTGGACTATTATATGGACTAACCTTGAGACCTACGCTTATTATGAAAAAAAGAACTGGACGCTCACCTGTTTGGTTGTCTGCAGCTGTTTCTTTATCAGGTGGTAGGCTCATATAATTTTACATGAAAAATAAGTAGTCTCTTGATGGTAAGTAATAAAATGGTTTTTATCACTCGCTTGGATGCAAAAAGATTAAATTGTATAATATCATGTTCACCTTGGTATAGTTTCTTTTATAAACAAGGGTGGTAACCATGAATTCAATTTGTTTTCGTTGTCATTTATTACTGGTAATAATTTTATTTATTTGTGAGAGCTCACTTGCTCGGCAGTGGTGGACGCTCAACCCATTTCTCGGTACTGGTGGTGCAACCGCCATGGACTTTGTTGACGGGAAATACGGACTGGTCGCGGGCTCCGACAACTCCATAGCAACCACTGATGACGGTTGCACAACCTGGCATCAGCGACCGACCGACAAGGCTGTGACCATCTGCGCCGTTTCGCCCGTTGAAATCTGGATAACGGATAAAAATGTGGACGGGGTTGTTTACCATACCATCGATTCGGGCAATACATGGGTAAAGAAGGACATCGGGTCGGGTGATATAATCCGAAAAATCGTTTTTTACGGAAATCGTGGTTATGTTGTAGGAGATAGCTGGCTTGCCTATAGGACTACGGATGGAGGAGAAAGTTGGAAGGATATGGATGTGTCACCGGCTGCCGATTTCGTCGATGTGGAGTTTCCGGATTCATCGCACGGCTGGGTTATCGGGTCGAACATGGTCGAAACGGTGATTGCACAAAGCGCAGACGGTGGCGAAACTTGGAGCGCCGAAACACTGCCCGTATCGATCCGACTCTACGATATCTGTGCACCAGATTCTTTGACGATGTATACGATCGGGAATGATACCGGACATGCATTCATTTACTATACACTTGATGGTGGCAAAACATGGAACGGCGGTACGGACAGTATCCCGGGTAGCAATCATCGTTGGATTCATTTTATTGATAAAAACCGGGGTTTTGTTTTCACGACAACGGGGATAATGTATACAACAACCGATGGAGGACACACATGGCCGGACAGTCAATCACTCGGTTTTTCATGTAGGGCGGTTGATTTCACCACTGGGGGTTTTGTTTGGATATTGTCAGCGGCAACGGGCGGCATATCACTCTACCAATCGAAAGATACATGCCGTACCTGGACTTACAAGGGACGGGAAACGGCAATTACGAATAAACTGTACGAAGTGAGTTTCGCTGACCCCTCGCATGGCACGATGGTCACTGATTCGACGTATTACATAACCGGCGACGGTGGTTCATCGTGGGAAAAGGGACAACTCCCCGATTCGGTACAATTGCCGCTTGCGCGTATAGCGATGCCCGCCGCCGGCGCATTGAGAATAATTTCGACCAGATATCAGGTATATGCCAAGAACTCACCCGGAGGCGAGTGGTATTCATCCGATCTGCCCGAATTTTTCGTTCCCAGAGACTATGTATTTCTCGGTACATCGCATGGATGGATTCTTGGCGGGGTTAAATACTGGGAACGCGGCTCATTCAAAAATGTGAGTCTGGTGGCAACGACCGATGACGCGCAAACCTGGCATGAAATATGGTCGGACAGTACGGTGAATACGGGCAGCATATGTTTTATTGATGATAATACGGGGTGGATGACGGGTGCCAGCGGGTATCTTATGCACACGACCGACGGCGGTGAGACATGGTCGAAAAAAGATGCCGTGCCGGTTGCCAATTATACCGATGTATGCTTTCTTGATGACCGAAACGGTTGGTTGCTCGCTGAATACGACACCGCGTATCAGACGAGCGACGGGGGCGCCACATGGAAAGCATTTTATCTCGGCTCCTATCAGAACAACTATATCATGAGCAAAATGAGCGTCTGCGATTCATCGCATATTATTATCGCAGGAACGAGAAGATACAACCGTTTCGCGGCAGATCCGTGGTATTACAGTGAAGTCGTGGATTTTAAAGCCGGAGTATCCAGAAACCTTCTGCTTTCACGATCACAACAGGATATTTCGTTCAATTTCGCTGCTGTTTCAGACACGCTCATCTGGGTTGTCGGCAACAATGGCCTTGTGCAACGGTATTCGCAGACTTCGACGCCGATTACTTCGAAAGTGATCGTTCAGAACACTAGGCTCCATACCTCACCTGTTTCGTATAAGTACAACATTGCGGGTTCAACGCTGCGTATAAATTTGTTTTTTGATATGGCGGCAAATATACGCGTCCCGCGAATTTCGATTTTTGATTTGAAAGGCAGATGCTTGTACACCACGTTCATCCGACATATGAATACACGGTTCGCTCCGTACACCATATCGGTGCCTCTAAATAAAATGGGGAAAAACATTTATATTTGCACTGTTTCTGAAAAGGAAAACAACCGATTGTATTCATCGTTCAGCATCGCTCGTTATTAACGGATGAGCAGTTTTATGCCACAAGTTTCCATAAATGACATCTGATTGGAATGCGCACATTATAAAGCAGTGACAAAGAGTGAATGAAAGAGATTAGGCATGGGACTGACGAAAAGCGCGTAAAATCAATATCGGAGGAATGTGCCGTCGAGCAAACAGCCCACCAACATCGGCAGCCAGGTTTCGCCGGCGCTCCACCCAAATTTTCCTACTCTCGCTTCGGAAAATTTCTGGCGTGCCAAGAACCGCTGGTGCGCCGAGCAAAGCTCGTGCACTTCTTATAGAGTGAGTTTGCAGTTAAGTTACGTGTTCGTTTATTCAAACATAACTTATTCGGGTAACCAGCCCCAAAAATATGGAGGTGGTCGTCCATAATATCTATCGATCAATTTGTTTGTAAGACACAGCCCCCCCCCAAAAAAATAACTATTTCTGAACTATTCTCTTTACCCATTACAACTATTGATATGAAGTAGAACCGTGGAAATTAAAGCCGGACGGTTGCAAGGGGTGAAATCTAAATCAGATTCCATTTATGTAAGCTAAAAATCAGGATATTGGTCTACATAGTGGTCTACACTTGTTTGAAAATTTCAGCAAATTTTCTATTATTAGCTATATATTAGAATGGAATACAGAAGGCAATCTAGCAAATTAATCGGTTAAATGTGATACCTAACCCTTACGATTCTCTCCGAAAGGAAGTTTTATGAGCACCTTTAAGTACCCATTGTATGCAAGATGTAGCAATGTAGTAAAAAATGGGTTATGCACTATAATTCTAACCCTGATAATGGTAATAAGTTCGGCAATCAATCCTCTCCAGAAAGTGCAGGCAGCAACCGATGAGGCCATGCCGGCCTCTATACCTAAAGAGGTTATCGCCGACTGGAAGGATCAGGGCGGGACAATGGAACAAATCAAAGCCTCCCTTCCCGCGAAATATGCCGATAAAGTGCAAGGTAGCGGCGATGCGGGTTTCCAGAGTGCCTGTCACTGGCGGCGGGTGGCTCGTATGGAACCTTATCCAGAATTAGAAACTATCATGTTCTGCAGACACCACAATTTCGGTAATATTGTTGTAGGATACCATGATAATGTTGACGCAAAAAACGCTGATCAGGAGTGGTCATCAAACAGCGGCCTTTGTCTCCTCAACTTCAAAAATTACTACTCCCAGTTTAAAGAAATTTTAACTAAGAAAGATGCGGTCATTAGGGACCCCTGTATCTCTTTTGATGCTAAAAAGGTCGTTTTTGCAATGTCCGGCAGTAGTAAGGGAACAGGGTACAGGCTCTATGAAATGGAAATCGATGACCCGAGTAAGATAAAGCAACTCACCGAGAATCCCGCCGGTTTGGTTGTTGCGGATTTCGAACCATGCTATCTGCCCAATGGAGATATCATGTTTACCTCCACACGTAATTTCGGCTTGCTTGATTGCTCAAATAATCCTACCACGAACATGTTTTTAATGAATGGCGAGGGTAAATATATCCGTCAGATCGGATTCGATCAGGTACATACGTTTTATCCGGTTTTACGTCCGGACGGTACCGTTCTTTACACTCGCTGGGAGTACAACGACCGCGATGTAAGGAACGCCATGGGATTGTTTCAGATGAACCCTGATGGTTGTCGCCAGACGGAAATTTTTGGAAATCAGACCAGTTGGCCGATGACGCTGATTCATGGCCGACCTATTCCTTTTGCTGATGGCAAGTTTATCGCGGTTGCAAGCGGACATCATGGTACCTATTCGGGTGAGGTGTGCATAGTTGATGCTACTTCATATACCAATGGAACAAAAGGCGTCAAAATGATCGCCCCGGTCCGTCCGACTAAACCTCGTGTTCAAGATGGGACGTTCCAGTATGGGGGAGTACGTAGATATTTCGCGTATCCAAATCCGCTTAGTGAAGATTGGTTTCTTGTTTCCTATCGTTCATCTGAGAACGGTAGATTTAAGTTATATTTAATGGATACTACCGGTAACCGGGAACTTCTTGCCTGGTCAGACCAGTCTCTGAGTCAGGCGGTGTTAGTTGCACCCTGGAAAACAATTTGGAGAAGTGATCCTGTTAGCCCTGCGGAACAGGCAGATTATAACGACTCCATGGGCGAATGCACCATGCAGGATGTCTATTATGGTGCAGGTATGGAAGGCGTTAAAAAAGAAAGTGGCGTTGCGAAATCACTTCGCGTAGTTGCACTTCAATACCGTGTTCAGGGATCGAGCGGATATGGCTCGGTTTATGGTTCCGGACCATCCGGCATCTTTACACCCGCAGTTTTTGTCCCGGTCTCTTTGTATGGCGGCTCATGGGAGGCAAAGGAAGTTCTGGGTAAAGCAAAAATTTATGAGGATGGTTCCGCCGCATTCAAGGTACCGGCAAGGAGACCGTTCTATTTTCAGGTGCTTGACTCCAATGGTTGTTGTATTGCAACCATGCGCAGCTGGGCCACGCTCATGCCGGGTGAAACATTCGCTTGTGTGGGATGTCATGAAAGTAAACTCGAAGCTCCGCCTTCAGGAGGTAATCCGATGGCCGGAACCCCCAAGAAACTTGACACACCACTGGGTATCGAGAATAAACCGTTTGATTACGGAAAACTTGTTCAGCCGATCCTTGACAAGCATTGTACAAAATGTCATAAGTCAGGTCATGCATCCGGTTTCGATTTGAGTGGAGACCTTGTAAGTTCATCGGGGGGGGGAAAATCATGGACACGATCATACATTTCTTTGATGAAAGGGATTGGTGCTTCAAACAGCAACAAAGCAATTAATATCGTCACTATTTTTTCCCAGCCGGAACAGAAGCCCCCTTACTCATTCGGTTCTACAAAAAGCGGGATGATCAAAAATATTTTAAGTGGCCATAAAGATGTTAAACTCTCCGCTACCGAGACGGAAATCATAGCCTGCTGGATCGACCTTGCGGCGCCGCATGCCGGAACCTATTCCAGTTATATGTCATCATCCGATGCATCCGGTTATCAAAAGCTGGAGCAAAAAAAGGAAAAATGGCTGGCTATTGAGGCGGAAAATCTCAAGGCTTTGGCTGTAGCAACCGCAGTCACGCCGGATGATCACGGGAGGGTAAAATCCACCAACTACTTTACGGAACAACGTATAGGGTATCTACCGGCCCAGCGTGCACTTGTTCTGAAGAAATCCTCCCAGGGGAATTTCATGCTGGTGGATCTCAGAGGAAGAGTGATTTTCCGTATGCAACTATCAGATCAGCATACCGACGGCGATGTGACCATTTCATTGCCGGCATCTTTGGGTACAGGGCTCTATATCGCCAGATTTGAAGGTACCGATGGAATCCGGCAGGCGAAGATTTCCATTACGCAATAGATGAGCGTGTCATCCGTTTGGTTTTACCGCAGCCAAACCATCGAAGGGTGGTTTGGTTGTGTTGTTTTAGACACGGTCTGCCGGCCATTAATTTTACCGGGGGAAAAGAATGAACGTCTTGAGAATCGCGGCTTTGATAACGGCGTTCTCGGCAATGCGGCTATCCGCCGACATGATCGATGACTTTGAAGACGGAGATTATCAGAATGAAACCGGATTCAGCTGGTTTTATACTATGGTCCCCTGTGATGATGAAGTCATCATTAACAATGCAATGCCGGATGAATATGGAATGTTGGGGATGCTTCCGGTTGCCGGAATCGGCTACGATGAGGGGTACGCTGCTGAGTTGTCGTGGAAATTCGGCAGCAAGCCGGCCGATTGTACCTATGAGCGTCTGGTCAGCCTGGCGGGTTCGCTCTGGTTTGATTCACAAGGTGGTGGCGTTGGATGGTATAAAGCAACGGAAATTTCATTTTATGCAAAGGCAAGCACAACGCTTACTACTCGCGTGCAATTCATCCTTTCAGGAGCACCGATCGCACTTTTTCATAAAGATATCGCGGTAACACCGGAGTGGACCAGGTGTACGGTACCATTTTCAGAACTTGTTCTTGACGAATCGTCGGAACCTGTTGAATTCCAGAGCGATGCTATCCGGAAAATTCAGTTTATTATCATGGAATATTCTGCGGGGACACCGGACAGTGGTACACTCCTCATTGATGATGTGGAGGTTAATGATACTGTTATTCCCTCCTATATTAATATTTTAACTGTGGAGCCGTCGGATCCGGGAAAGAGCAGTGAACTGCAGGGAACCCTTCTGGCCGATTTCGAAGGGGACGGTCAGGGTGACAGCAGACCTGAAATCAGTAAATTCAAAACCCCCTGGTATCTTTTTGATGATTCAGATAAAGCCGGTGCCGGGAATTCAGTTTTTACCGGCGGCGTTCAGCTCAATCCGGAAGATTCAACAGCAATGATTCAGATAAATGTCGGCGGCAAGGAAGGGTTCGACAGTACGCAGGGCCTCAAGGTCTCCTTTAAACTTGGCAATCCCATACGGGATGGTGAAGAAATCACACAGCCATTCGTCGGTATCGGCTGTATGCTTTCCAATTCCGACGAGTATCTTTCGGGTGCCGATACTTCCCTGAAAACCGCCGATCTTTCGGAGGCGACAGGCATCTATTTCGACTACAAGACAGTGGCGACAAATGATAAGTTCAGACACTTCGAGTTTGAATTGTATGATACCGACAGCCTCCCCGAGGGTAATTCTTTCCATAAAGAAATACCGGCAACCGGAGGAGTGTGGCGTGGTGTCATAATTCCCTTCGCCGACCTTGACCCTCCCGTAGATTTTGACTCTCTCACGGCCGATCAGCGGTCACTTGACAGAAAGAAAATCGATAGAATACAGTTCAGATTTCAGAATATCAAGGGAACCGGAATCGATGTCTACCTTGATAATATTAAATTCGCAGGAAATGTTTGCGCTCCATACGGATGCGATGAAAATGTCGTTTCTCCGGTAAATTACAAGCATACATCCGTAACATTTCAGATGTGCACAAATGGTTTGAAGGTAACTCTAAAGTCTCTTCCCGGTGGAACACACAATGGTTATGTTGAGCTTATTGGAATAAACGGGGTGGTTATCGCCAGAGAAAAAATACATACATCGGACAGCTATTCTCTTCTCATTAAAACCGATAGGCTTTCTGCCGGTGTCTATATTATCAGAGTGAATACCAGGTATGGTGAAGGTAAAATATATTCATTCACCGACAGGATCTCTGTTCTTAACTGATTGGGGTGGGGGTATTAAAACTATATCCAATTAACCTTAAAATATAATTGAGTTCAATTCATTTTAACCGTTTACAATCTTGATTGACGTTTGTATAGAAGGAATATTCTGCCATTAAAAATGGTTATCTTTGCTCAATGCATCGCTCCGCTCAACGGCCGGATCTGTCAATTTTGAACAGCTACTAATTGGGGTATTTCACGCTGTCGGCCAGTGCCTTGAAGAGGCTTTGCAATTGCTGTATAGTGAGCTTTTCCTCCGCCATATCCGTACCCAGAACGCCGAATTTGGTCAAATGAGCCTCCCGGTAAGGCATGGATCGAAAGAAATTACCGACGGTGAGGAAACCGCCGTTGGTGCCGTCGACTCCGTGGCAGTCAACGCTGCTGCATTCAGCTGAATAGATCAAGTCACCCTGAGTGGCATTGCCGTTTTTTCCGATATTTGAGAAGGTGACGGTGGCATCGGGATAGGCGCCCGAAACGGTGAAATCGTAAAGCTGCTTCACGTCGACCGCCTCGGTTTTGAGGAATTTGACAATATCCCAGATCTGCGCATCGGTTAATATTTCGACGTAATTGGGCATCTGGTCGCCCACGGTGCTGTTCGTGTCGGGATCATAGACCGACAGATTCGCCGATAAGCTTCTTCTTATTGGGGAATTGTCGCCGGTCTTGATCGATTTGAAAAGGTCGGAACTGCCGGATGCTTTGGCTGCCTCAAATAAATTAAGATTGGCGACATGCGGCCTTGAAGGGGAAGGAGCGTTATAAGCGGCAAAACCGCCCGCCCTGCCCAGTAGGTCCCATCCGTGACACTGTACGCATCGGAAGAAATCGGGAAATTGATCAAAATAGGCGGTACTTGCCTGATCGAAGCCGGTCTCCTTTGCCCAGAATTGATCGTACAGCTTGCCGCCGTTATACCCGTCAGCGGCAACAAAGGCCGGATCATCTGCAATGTCATCGGTCGGGGAACAGCCGATAATCAGGGAAAGAAAGAAAAGAATAGTTATAACACCCTTCACTCCGGTACGCATTCAGTCCTCCTTTGTAGATATAGTCAGATAAAAACAATCTATATATTTCCGTAATGGATAAACCAGAAAATTCCACACTTTGAAGGGGGTGTTTTGTGTTGAAGAAACGGCTGCGGATGCATTTTATCCTTCGTTTCGGGCCATAACGGCCCTACCTTCAATGAAAACATATATAAGTATATGCAGCTGTTGTTGATTTTCATCGAAAGTATCATTATATTGGAAATAATCATTTGGTTCTTTGAGGCAAGATCGTGAGTTTCGAAGGGTATCCCGATCCGGAGTGACCCGGCAGCAGACTTTCCTCGAGCGGGGCTTGTGCCCCGAACCCCGAAGTGATGGTAGCGGAACGATATCGGCATATATAACGGCAAAGAAGATTTAATTTCTAATAATGACGAGTCAGTTTGGAATTACCCGCTTAAGCGACTTTCAGGGTTCTTAAATTAATCAATTGGAACAATTGTAATTATTTCTTAAATATTAAAAATCGGAGGTACGGCATGTACAGGAGAGATCTCTGCAAAGCAGGGTTGGCGGGAATCGGCGCCATGGTTTTTTCAAGGCCTGTCAGCGCAGTGGAGAGTTTTTTAAAGGCATCCGCGAAGAAGACGTGGGCGGTGCTTTACGGTTCCCAGTGCGGAAGCACAAAAGAGTATGCGATTGCTATCAATGAAGGCCTGGGAGGAATTGCCGACGTCGTGGACATTGCAAAAACTACACCGAAGGTGAGTGATTATGAATATTTTGTCGTCGGTGGCTGGATTAAGGGAGGAAACATACAGCCAGGCAGTATAAAAACCTTCGTAACCGGTAACAAGGAGGCGCTGAAAAGTAGAATTAAAGGCTTGTTTGTAGTGTGCGGAAATGGGGGTAAAACTACGCTTACTGCCTCAAATCAAGCATATCTTACCAATAATTTGGTAACGCCTTCAGGTGTCAGTGATAAACCGGGGAAAGTTTTTTTGGGCAGGTCGGACCCGGCTTGTAATAATATGTCAACGACCTATGACAACGTCAAGACAGAAGACGGCGTCTCCTTCGGGCAGCAGATCCTGACCACTGCGACGGAGACAATCCAGCCGGCCCTCCCCCGGCGCTTCGAGCTGTGTCAGAACAGTCCCAATCCGTTCAATGCGATAACGACGATCAGGTACAGCATTCCCCAGACCACCGATGTGGTGTTGACCATCTGCGCGCTCAACGGCCGGAGAATGGCTACGCTGTTCTCGGGACTTCAGGCGGCGGGC
Source organism: Chitinispirillaceae bacterium (assembly GCA_016929415.1). Classification (GTDB taxonomy): domain Bacteria; phylum Fibrobacterota; class Chitinivibrionia; order Chitinivibrionales; family Chitinispirillaceae; genus JAFGNB01. Next base: position 35,406 of record JAFGIW010000158.1, read on the forward strand.
ACGTATGAAATGACATGGGATGGAAGCAAGCTCGCACCCGGCTATTACCTCTATCAGCTGGAAGCGGGAGGCTTCAGGCAGATCCGGACGGCGAGGCGGATCGGCCGCTGAAAGAGGGGGGAGCCGGTTCCCGTTGATCCGCCGAAGGCAATAGCATTGTCGTCCGCTTCACAACACGGGGACGCGGCGCTCTTTTCAATGTACGGCTTCAGGGGGTATCACCGCCGTCGTTCACGCAGAGTATCCGCATTGCGGTTTTTCCGCTGCCGGTCACTGTTCCCGCGATAATCCATTGACCGCCGGGCAGCGGCCGGAGAGCATTGCCGCAGGCGCCCGATTCCTTTAAAAGGTATTAATTCATTAATTGTGGGGCACACAAGCCGTCACATATTACATTCAACGTCCCGAACCTTGTTGTTTTTGCCGTCCCCAAGTAACTATTTTGAGCCGGTGTATGAAGATGTTATTTAAAATTCAGCAATGGATTGTGTGGAATTGCCTGACACGACCCTTTTTCGTGGGATTGCTTCTGGCCCCGAAGTATCATTTCTCCCGCACTCACGAATCCCGGCCGTTTCCCAGGCCTCCCTTCCTTGTTGTCAGTAATCACGGCACTTTTTTCGATCCGTGGATTATCGGCGCATACAGTCGATACCCGTTCGGTTTCATGGCCAACGACGACGGTTTCCGCAGTAATCCGGTTACACGATGGTACCTTCACAGTATCGGCGCTTTTCCAAAGCGTAAAGGAGCATCGGACTATCGTGCCATGAAGAGAACCGTCGAGCTGATCAGGAGCGGCAAGCCGGTCTGCATCTTTCCGGAGGGACAGACGACCTGGGACGGCGAGACGCAGCTGCTCTACGGCGGAATCGAAAAACTGATCAAACGGCTCGAATGCCCGCTGGTTACCGTGCACCTGCAGGGCAATTTTCTGACCAAACCGTGGTGGGCGAAAACCGTTCGCAAAGGAAAAATCCGCGTAACCTTTACCGTCCATACTCCTGAAAGCATCAGGCGGCAGACCGACCGCGAACTCCTGGCCACCATTCAACGATCCATTTATCAGAACGACATCAAGGACCCGCAGAACCTCGCCACCCCTTTCAGCGGCACCGACCTCGCCGCCGGGCTGGAACGGCTCGTGTGGATCTGCATGCAGTGCGGCGCCGAAGACACCCTTTCGACAAGCGGCAACAGCGTCTCCTGCAGCGCGTGCAACCATTCCTGGAAGATCGACGCTCACTGCCGCCTCATCGCGTTACAGCCCGGTACGGCCTGCTGCGGCGACCTCAAGGACTGGGTCGAGCTGCATAAAGCGCGAGTAAAGGAAAACATAGGCGGACGGCCGGAACCGATCACCGGGAGCGACAATGTCGTACTGCAGCGGGAGAATGCCCGCGGCGGTTTTACCGACAGCGACCGGGGCCGGTTGACGCTGACGGCAACGGCCCTGCGGTTCCGGGGCGCCGACTCAACAATCGTCTGGCCGCTGGCCGAAATCGACGATTACGTGATTCAGAAAAAAGACATCTTCGAATTCCGCCACTCTACAATGTATGTGCGGTTTGTCTTCTCAGGAAAAAGCCCGATGAAATGGATCTTTTACCTGCGGTACTGTAAAGGATTCGAGGAGTGTGAGAAGCAGGGGCATTTATAGGGAATTGTTCCGTTCATCCATTTCCGTTCGGTGGAGATTGAGTGAAAGGAGGTGCCCTCGCTGCCTCCCGGAGAGTATCAGTCGGAAATCGTGCCGCATGTTTTCATCTGCCGGTACAAACGTTCCACCTGCAGGCAAAACGCCTCGACGCGCGCCTCCAGGATCTGCGGAAACGGATTTCCGTCGGTTTCAACCGACAGAAAGGGAAGTGTCGTTACATTTTCCGGAAACTGCAGGTGCGGATGGTTTCCATTTTCAAATGAGCGTTTCATCTCCATGGTCGACTCGACCGACAGTATCGCCTCGATCACCCGTGTGGGCATGCAGGCGAAAGGTCCTATCGAAATGACGCCGTGGCTTGAGTGGAGAATTTCCTTGAAAAAACCGCCGACGGCGAGGATCGATTCCCCCCTGAACTGCACATCGAAGAACCGTTTTCCGTATGAGAGTATGTGTTCGATGTCAATCAATTCATAGTCGACAAGCCCCGAACGCGCCAGGATCCCCTTGATCCTTTTTTCATACCGTTTCTGAAGAATCTGCTTGACGGCAAACTGGAGGCGCGATTTCACCGTGAAGTCGGGCTGGTAAATGCCGAGCTGTATTATGTAATCGACGTATCGAAGCCACTCGAAGAAATGCGATTTTTTGACGACGATGCCCTTTTTGACAAGATGTTTGATCACATCGCGGCACGAAAACTCATCGCGGCGTACAAAAATTTCTCCCATGAGCGATACTTTTTTGGCCGACGCGAGCGGTTGCCTCAATTCGATTTTCGACAGAGTCTCCGCAACATCATCGAGGACGCCGTAAAGTGTGCGCGTACTGCCTGATCGGAACACGCCGCCGATTTTACGCCACTGCGCCTCCAGGACCGCCGAGGCCGATTCGCGGTCGACGGCAAGCGCATCGAGGGCGTTCTTAATGTCGTCGATGACATCCGAGACGATGAAAGACTTCAGGATCGAGAGCCGGTTCGCGGGGCTGAAGGCGTCGTGCATATACCCCTTTTCCGCCGTGAGACTGAAAATGCAGACGTTTTCCAGACGCCGCCGCCTGATGAGATTATTCAGGAACACCCGGTATTGCGGGAACCGGCAATTACCTGGTGTAAAAGGCATGAAGTACGCCAGCAGTTCTTCCTTATCGGTGCGGTGGGCGAGATATTTCAACAGCCCTCCCGTGGTGAGCAGCAGCGGCAAACACTCCTTACAGCTTGCATGGGCGCGCCCGAGCTTGAGTGCTTCGTAATCGTATATCGGCACGGCCGTCGAGCGGACGCCAAGCCCCTCCATCGACAAAGCGAGCGCCTCGCTGGCGAACCGTCCCATCGATGGAACAAGCAGGTGAACCCGCTTGTCGCGCATGCTGTACCGTTTTCCGTCCGAGGCAATATACCCGGGTACCCGCGTATCGAACACGATGCGCGACCGAACGAACGGATGTTCGATGTCGTCCCTCCGGCCTATTCCGCGGTAACGATTGACAATATCGAGAAACGCCTCGATGCGCGTGTTGACACCGGCGTCGGCGGTGTGGCTGTCGAGTTCAAGCGTCAGCGACGGTTTGGTTTTCATGATCGAACGGAAGTACCCTACCAGAAACGAGTCCGGTCCGCAACTGAAATTGGTGATCCAGGCGCCGAAGAGCTGCGGATGATTCTTTACATATGAAGCAGCTTTCATGAGCTGCTGCCCGATGGCCCAGCACATATCGCCGTCACACGGTTCTCCGTCGGCCGGTAACATGTCCCAGGGAACGATCGTTACGCCGCGCGAGGCGAATTTGGCGGGAATCCCCATGTTGGCCTCATGGGCGAAGGCGTTATACGGCCGGCCGAAGAGCACGATCGCGAAGCTCGCGGGGTCCTTCTCCAGTTCGGGGAGAAATTCGCTTCCCTGTTGCCGCAGCCGGCGCATGAAATCATTCTGCCGGCCGACCGCCTGCCGATAGGCGTCGAGCGATTGCCGGCGCGACATGCCGAGCGCCGTCCCCACGGCGATAAACGGGCCGCTCTGCGATTCGAGCCCTCCGGAGAAATCGATGAGCGGAGAGAGCAGCCGCTTCGGGTCGATGCGGTCTTTGAAAGCGCTTTTGCAGTAGTACGCCTCGCTCTGCAGCAGCACGCAGGTGCACTGGTGCTGCTTTGCCTTGCTGACGCTGTTCTCGACCGACAGCCCCATGATTTTCGGCAGGAAGAGGTAGTCGGGCCGTTTCTCTTTCAGTAAATGAAGAAGCGCTCCGTGAGCGATCTCCCCGGGATAGCAGAACGATGAGCGGCGGCGTTTGATGCCCTCAGGATCGACCTTGTCGGAGAGTACCGGCGTCACGCCGAGCGCGGTGAAAAAACGGTGGTAAAGGGGAAAGAAGGTGTTGACCAGGAACGAACGCGGAATGCCGATCGTGGGGGACGATCCGCCGGGATGCGCAGTCGTGTCGTCGGCCTCAAATACCATGGTCTGGCGCTTATTGACGTAATCAAACAGGCTCCGGTTGAATTCCGCCTGGTGGATGAGGTTGTAATACCGGTTGCACGCTCCGCCGAAGGGATACTTTTTTTCATTGATGTGCACCATGTTGATTTCGCATCCACGGTCGCACCCCTCCGGACCGCCGCGGCATATGAACCGTTTTCCGTACACGATCTCCCGGGCGGCGAGTTCCGCAAGGTCGAAACGTCGTTCGGCGACGCTTCCTTCCTCGATGCGGTGTTTGAGCTCCACCGCCACGCCGAAAGCGCCGATAAGCCCCGGATCGGGCGGAACGACGATCCGCCGTTCCACCAGATTGGCCATTGCCATGGGAACGGCGCGGTTGTAACAGACGCCGCCCTGCATGAATATCTTATTTCCGATCGGCCGCTGCCCCTTGACACGGTTGACATAATTCATGCAGATCGAATAGACCAGCCCGGCCACGATGTCCTTCCGGCCGATCCCCTCGTGGGTTGCGATCTTGATGTCGGAACTGATGAACGCCGCGCACTGATCGTTGAAATTAGGCGGCGCCTTACCCTCCAGTGCGGTCTTTTCGATGTCCCGGTACCCGATCCCCAGGCTCTCCTGCGCCGACTCCTCAAGAAAAGAGCCGGTACCGGCGCTGCATGCCTCGTTCATCGCGTAATCGGAAGGGACCGCATTGGTCAGATGGGTGAATTTGGCATCCTGGCCGCCGATCTCGAAGATGGTATCGACCTCCGGATCGTACCATGCCGCGCCCGTCGCGTGGGCGATGATTTCATTGATGACGGCGTCGGTCGATGCGTGCAGACCGGCGATCTGCCTTCCCGACCCGGTCGTGGCAAGCCCCGTGATCTCGATTGACGAAGGTAATTGACGCTGCAATGCCTGGTAGCATTCGCGCGATGCGTGCACCGGATCTCCGTTGGTCCGCAGGTAGACCGATGCCAGCACTGCGCAGTCGTCTTTCCTGATCACTACCGCTTTGGTGGTCGTTGAACCGACGTCAAGCCCGAGAAGACATCTGTCGCCGGGTCGCGGCGTCTCACTGTTTGTCTTCTTGAACGAAACCAGGTGCGCCCCTTTCTCGATTGGCGGGAGAAACATGAAGGAGGAACGTTCATCTTTGAAGATATTGTCCAGACGGATGCTTGCACCGCATTTGTTTTTGAGGGCGTAGCAGGCGGCGCCCAGAGCTTCGAACACATCGGCATGCGCCGGCACTGTCACCGTACCCAGCCGTTCACGCAAATACCCCATAACCACCAGATTGTTCGTCACACCTCCCACCGCAAGAACAACCGGTCGTTCAACCTTCTCAAGAAGATCCATCACCTTGTCAGCCATCATCATGCAGAGACCGGATGCAACTCTCCCGATCGGTATCCCCTTATTCAAGGCATGGGTGCAGTCGCTTTTACAAAACACCGAACAACGCCCGCTGACGCGATACCCGTCGCCGCCGCCGGCCTTTGCTACCGCTTCCTGGGCAGTGATATTCATTCTTCGTAATTGCTGGAGGAAAAATTCACCCGTACCCGAAGCGCATTTGTTTCCCGTTTCGACGGAACCGATCAATCCGTCGGGAGTAAGGAGATAGACGATAAAACTTTCTGCACCGAGGCTGGCTACTGCCGTGTAACCGCCGTGCGAAGGATCCTCAGCGTGTAAATAATCAAGCGCTGCTTCAATCGCTTCGGGTTCGGTAATCGAAAATCCCCGAATAACCTCTCTGAACTTTCTCCCGGTGAGTGCGACATGATCATAGGTTTCGATTGCGCACTCTTTCAGCAGGTCGCCGACAACGGCGCGGGGATTACTCTCATGATTACGGACAAGCTTTCTGCCGACGGAAATGACGCCTTCACGTTCGACAAGCTCGACGGTCTTGATATTCGAAGCTCCCAGGCAGATACCGAGCGAACGGGTCATAGCGACAGAGCCACCTTTCCACTTTCCCGGAAAAACGTCATTTGAGGCGTTTGGAAAAATAGTAAATGCACCATTGACTGCTCTTTAAATCTCATGATCGATCACCCGCCACCCGTTCCTCCCCGATATCAGCACACCTGAAATGACCTTCCGGGCATTGTTTATGTCCGTGAGAGCCGCAGGGCCGGCAGGGAAGCGCCTCTTTCGTCTCGACAACACGCCCATTGTCGCCAAGCGGTCCGAAACCGAACGCCGGAATCGTTGAACAGAACACCGCGGTCACCGGCGCGCCGACCGCCGACGCGATGTGGAGCGGCGCCGAGTCGTTGACATAGTTCATGCGGGCTTTTGTGATGAGTGCGGCCGACCGCAGGAACGTGAGCGTTCCGGCGCGGTTTTCGACCTTCGGATGGCGGGAATGCTCCCTGATCCATTCGCAGGCCTCACGGTCGGGCGCACCGCCGATCAGGCAGACGGTAATCGCCGGATCAAGCAGGTCGATCACCTTCACCCATTTTTCGGGCGGATACTGTTTTGTAAACCAGACCGACGTGGGGGCGACGGTGACGTACGGTCCGTCGATGGTCACCCCTTCGAAATCCTCCTGCGAGGGATAGAGACGCGGCATACTGCGTCCGGTCCCGGGTACGATGCCGGTCAGGAGCTTCAGGAAAAGGTCTACTTCGTGGGTAAGGCCCGCCGCGGGATTGATGGCGTAAGGGCAGCGGCGGGTGAAGAACCGGGAGAGCGGACTCGTGGAGAATCCGATCGTTTCGCGCGCTCCGGAGAGCAGGGTGATAAGCGCCATGGTATGATGCCGGTGAAGGTTAATGCAGAAATCGTAATGTTTCCGGCGGATTTTTATCAAAAGCGGCCAGAATTGCCGATATGTACCCTTATGTTTATCCCACACGTACAGGCTTCTGAGGTGGGGGTGGTGATCGAAGAGCCCCTCATTTCCTTTACGCACCATCAGATCGATCACCGGGTGGGGAAAGGAGGCTTTAAGCTTCTCGATGACCGCCGTGGCGAGAATCGTGTCCCCGGTAAAGGCGGTCTGGATCAGGAGGAAGCGGGAGGGGGAGGTGTGGGTATCATCAACAGGCATTGGGTTTTTTCCCGCCATTGATATTCAACACAGAGTGCACAGCGAACGCAGCGTCAGAATGGAATGCTTTCATCCCCGTAAAAATAGTATTTCCGTCGCCGCGGGGGAGCCGGTTAATCGTTTCCGCCGCGCTCGTATGGCTCCACGAAGGTTTCCACGATAGCGCTCCTGCACCAGGCGACCGTGATCGGTTTATCGAGCGTCGGTTCAGAGAGCTGAAAAAAGATGTCATCCATACTTAAACAGTTGAGTTGAAATTATATTACAGTCTGGCCGTCTCTAGCTTCAAGACGGCGTTTCGAATGATAGAATTACTGCAGGAGAGTGTATGAGTCATTTCCTAAAAGCATACATTCGCTCGATGCGTCTGTATTACTCATTCATTACCGGCATCGCAGGCTGGCTCGGTGTCGCCTACTATGAGTATCTTGCCACGGTATCACCGGAACATACGACTGAGGTCGCTCCTCCACCGGAAAAAAAGCTCATCATTTTATCACTGCTTTTTTTGAGCTGGGGCATCAATCAGATCATCAACGACTTTCTTGGTCTTAAAGAGGACCGGGTGAATGCACCGCACCGTCCGATGGTGACCGGTGAACTCAATCCACATGGGGCATTGCTGCTTTCCGGGCTGTTATTAGCTGTGAGCGCATTGGTTACGTGGTTATATCTGGAACCGATTGCGCTCATTTTTCTAGTTGCCGGGGTACTGCTGAACATCATTTACGAATATGCGAAGGGATACGGCATTCTGGGAAATGTCGTATTCGGGTTAATGATTATGATGGCGCCGCTTTTCGGCGGTTATGCAGCGGGACCCACGGCCGGTACCGTACTCATACCGCATCGTATCTCCGTATTGCTGCTGGTCTGGCTGATCAATGGACTCATGACCTTCTATACCTATTTCAAGGATTATTCCGGGGATAAGGCTGCAGGGAAAAAGACGGTGGTGGTGAAATATGGTATCGAGAAAAGCCGGATTCTCGCTGTTACCTCTGCGTTTCTGCCAACAATGCTCTTTTTATTCCTCCGCATTACCCGTCTGCACACCACACCGCTTAACAATACCTTCCTGATTCTTGCCGGGCTTACCGTTTTTCTGCAAGTCTGGACCGGCATGCTCTATTTCAAAAATCCGAAAGGGATTAAAACCTACGCATCGCTTGAGACCAATTTCAGGGCGTGTGCCTGCGGGCAGGCGACGCTGATCGCAATCTTCAATCCGGATGTTGCCCTGTGGCTCTTTATTTTTTCGTATATATTCGTCGGGTTTCTCTTTGACCTGCACGGCAATCCCCGTAGTTGATATGTCCGTCTTCGAACCGGCAATGATGGGGAAGCTTTCGGTGAAAAACCGGATCGTCCGCTCCGCCACCTATGAGGGGCTCTGCGACCGCAACGGTATGCCGACTCCCGGATACGGCACTATGTACCGCGCGCTTGCTGCGGGGGACTGCGGAACGATCATCACCGGTTTTGCGTATATCACCCGGCAGGGGAGGGCGATTCAACCTTTGCAAGCCGGAATTGACAGCGATGATACAATCGATGCCTATAAGCGGGTAACCGATGATGTGCACAGTTACGGTTGCAGGATCATTATGCAGATCGCCCACACCGGCCGCCAGACGAGAAGCAGCCGGACCGGTTTGCCGGTGGTCGGCGTCTCTCGGGGAGCCTCCCGCTATTTCCGGGAACAGCCGCGGGTTCTTTCTAAAGAGGAAATAGGCGTTATCGCAGAGCAGTTTGTCGATGCCGCGGCGCGAGCGCAGCGGGCGGGATTCGACGGAGTGCAGCTGCATGCTGCGCACGGGTATCTGTTGCATCAGTTCCTCCTGCCCTCAATAAACAGGCGCCGCGACGAGTATGGCGTCGACCCTTCGACCGGAATGGCCGTGCGTTTTTTAGAGGAGATTATCGACGGCATCCGGCGGCAATGCTCCAAAACGTTTGCGCTTCTTGTCAAGTTAAGCGGAGCGGTTGAGGGCGTCCCCTTTTCGCCCTTGAGGTTCGGCGGCCTGATCTCCTTTCTGGATTCGAAAAAAATCGACGGCATCGAGATAAGTTACGGCACCATGGGAAACGCGCTTAATATTTTCCGAGGAACCTCCATTCCACTGGATGACATCCTTGATCACGACCCGGTTTACCGGTTGAACCATCGGCCGGCTCGATTTTTATGGAAGCTTTTTGCCGCACCGGTACTCGCCGCGAGGGTAAAACGGTTTCATCCGATGTATAATCTATCGTACGCGGAGATGGCTAAAAAACGGTATACGTCGATGCCGGTCATCAGCGTGGGAGGCTTCAGAAGCAGTGATGAACTGCACCGAGTCATCGAGTCGGGAAAGGTGGATTTCATAAGCATGTGCCGGCCGTTTATCGCCGAACCCGACATCGCAGGAAAAATGATGCACCGGACAACGTACCGTTCATACTGTATCAATTGCAACCGGTGCGCCGTGACGACCGGGAGCGATCTTCCGACAGTGTGCCGGCGGCGATGACGAATCACACGGGAGAGGAACGCTATGACACTTGAGGAACGGGTGATCGCGGTGATCCGCGAGAACAGCGAGGAACGGGGCGCGGTGACGCCGGCGTCGGATTTGCAGAATGACCTCGGCATCGATTCGTTCGGCAGGATCATGATCGTGAACGGCATCGAGGACGCCTTTTCAATAACGGTTGACGAAAAGGACATCCCGGCGATCAGGACGGTTGCCGACATCGTCACGATGCTTCGCAACAACTACGGGGTGGACGAAAAGGACGTATGCAATGGCTCGGTATGACATGCTCGACGACCTGTCAATCGACCTGAGCCTCGCCGGCGAACTCGGCTTCAACCCTTTCTATCCGCAAACCGAGGCGCGGTCGGCTGGAAAGGTGTTGATCGACGGAAACTGGTATATCGACCTGGCCTCCAACGACTATCTCGGCCTGGCGACCGATGGACGCTTGCGTGAGGTCTACGGCGATGCGATCGCGCGGTTCGGTGTTTCGCTCTGCGGCACCCCCATTGCCGCGGGAGGCAACACGACAACGGCGGAAATGGAGGAGCGCATCGCCGCATTTATGGGATGTGAGGCGGCAATGGCTTTTCCCTCCTGTTATCAGGCGAATACGTCGCTGTTTTCGTCGATCCTTGCGAAGGACGATCTGGCGATCATCGACCACTTCGCCCATGCATCGCTCATCGAAGGGGTAAAGGCAAGCGGATGCCGCATCATGCCCTTTGTCCATAACAGCGGCGACCATCTGGAAAAGTTGCTCGGGAAACCACGCCCCTTTCGCCGCACCGTCGTGGTGACCGAATCGGTTTTTTCGACCGAAGGGAGCATCGCTCCGTTCGAACGCATCGCCGCGCTGTGCGACCGCTACGGCGCCCTGCCGGTGGTTGACGATTCACACGGTATCGGCGTCATCGGAAGGAACGGTGCGGGGATTCTCGACCACAGCGGTATCGTCGACTATAACGGTATCTGTACCGCCTCCCTCGGAAAGGCGCTCGCCAACAGCGGCGGAATCATTGCCGCAAAGAAAAAGGTGATCGAAGGACTGAAATACCGTTGCCCCGGCATGATGTATTCGACGGCAATTCCGCCCGCGGTTGCCGGCGGTATCACCCATGTCCTTGACCGGCTGGAAATCGATTTCGGACGGTTGCAGCAAAGGCTTCTGGAAAATCGCTTATTTCTTGCGGCCGCATGTGCAAGGAGCGGACTCCGTCTGCAGGGCGGAGAAGCGCCGATCATATCCATTCTCTGCGGGACAACCCGTGAAACGATTCGGTTCGCCAAACGGCTTTTCGAGCGCGGCATCGTTGCCACGCCGTTTGTCGAGCCGTCGGTGCCCCCGAACCGGGGTGTGGTGCGCATGATTCCCGGGGCAGGTATAAGTGCCGATGATTGCCGCGGCGCAGCGGCCTCTATAGAAACGATCGCGTCATGACAGGGAGCAATGATCGAAGGCTGTTTCTCGTCATGAACCCCGGTGCACGGGGCGGCGGGGGCCGCGCCATGTTCGAACAAATCAGACGCTGTTTCGACCGGCGGAATGTCGGCGTTGCGACAGGGCAGACCGATACGCTTGATGCGGCGACACTGCTTGCACGGCAGGCATGCATCGACGGGTATGAAACAATTGTCGCAATCGGCGGCGACGGAACGATCAACCGGGTGCTCAATGGTTTCTTCGCCACCGACGGAAAACTCATTTCACAGGCGCGTCTCGGTGTTATCCATATCGGAACGAGTCCTGATTTCTGCAAGAGTTACGGCATTCCGATTGCAGTGGAAGCAGCGTGCGACATGGTGTGTGAGGGTTACGTACGCGAGGTTCCGGTGGGAATGATACGGTACACCGAGGGGGGCGGCGGTGCGGAGCGTGCTGATGATCCCGGAAGCGCCGTTCCCCGGGCGGTATCGTTTTTCGCCTGTTGCGCCAATATCGGTCTGGGTGCGCACCTGGCGAGCCGCGCCAACAGCGGAATCAGAAAAATCTGCGGTGATGCGGCGGGGACGTTTCTGGCGCTGCTGCGGGTGCTTCTGACCTATCGGCCGGCAACCGTGACGATGAACGTTGACGGTAAGGAAACGACCATGACGCGGGTATACAACATCTCCATCGGTCGGACGTCCCATGTCGCTTCGGGCATCAAAATCGCACATGAGTTGACCGACGCGGACAACAGGCTGTACGCATTAACGGTTCAAAAACTCGGACCGTTTACGTTTCCGGGGTGTCTGCGGGCATTGTATGCCGGCAGACCGATTCCGAAACGGGGTATTTTCAGTTTCGGATACGGACGTCTTTTCGACATCCGCGCCCGCGGCCGCCGGGTCGCCGTCGAGTTCGACGGCGACCCGGCGGGGAATCTTCCCTGCACGGTCACGACGGCGACGGATCGGTTGCCGCTTCTTTGCGGGGGCGCGCATGCTCACTGAACGGGAGATGATCGATCTGATTTCACACGAAATTCCTTCCGGACCGGCCAGACTGAGCATGCCGTGGACGCACGATGCGGAGGTGTGCGCCTTCGGGGCCGGCAACCTGCTTTTCACCACCGACGAATTTTCGGCAGAAGACCATTTTCCCGCATCGAATCCCCGGTGCCTCGGATGGAACATCGCGGCGGGTGCGATCAGCGACATCATCGCAACCGGCGGGACGCCGCTTTATTATGCGCATGCACTGACGGTCGATGACGCATGGGACGGAAACTATCTTATACGTTTCTGCAGGGGGGTGCGGGAAGTCTTGAAGCGCTATGGCGTGACCTTTATCGGCGGCGATGTCGGAAGGACCGACCGGTTCCGTTGCACCGCATCGGTGATCGGTAAACCGTCGCAGCGGGTTCTCTGCAGAACCGGGAGCGCTCCCGGGGACCGGCTCTATGTCACCGGACGGATCGGCGCGGGAAATTACAACGCGGCGCTTGACCTCTTCGGCGGGAGCGGGCGGCGCGCAGCAATCGTCGCGCACGGCGCGATGCGATTTTTATTGCTTGATAAATGCGCTCCGGTCGTCACGCGGTACGCAACCGCCTGTATCGACACGAGCGACGGGGTTTTCCTGGCCGCGGACACACTTGCCGATGTCAATAGTTCGGGATATCGTATCGAGAACCTTCCCTATAGTGCGCAGGGAATCGCCGCGGCACGTCTTCTCAAACTGCCGAAGCTGCTGCTCTTCCTCGGTGAGTGCGGGGAGTACGAGCTGCTCTTTTCGGTGCGGCCCGGCGACGAAGCGGCGATGCTGTCGGAGGTGCGAAAGCGGCGGTGCGCGGCGTACCGCATCGGCGAAGTAGTTGCCGCACAGGACGAAAGAACCGTTCATGACGGAGCGCGGCGGCTTGATCTGACCGGCCTGACGCTGCGGGGACGGGATTTTGCCGACACAAGAAAATACCTGGAGGCACTGGAACAGTGGATACGGACGGAACGAAACGGGTCGTCATAACCGGTATCGGTCCGGTGACGTCAATCGGGACCGGCAAAAAACAATTCTGGGAAGGGATGCTTGCCGGTCGCAACCCGGCGCGGAAGCTCCCGGCCTCCTACCGAAAGAAGTATATCCCGAAAACGGAATTCTATGTGCCGCTTCCCGAAATCGCTCTCCGTGATTCCGGTCTGGCCGGCAGATACGACCGCATCATGCAGCATGAAACCCGTTTCGCGCTTGTCGGAACACGTCTGGCCCTTGAAGACGCCGGTTATCGTTTGAAGACGGAGGGCGATACCATCGTCGCCGAAAACTTTACCGATGCATGCACGATCCTCGGCATCGGCATCGCCGGACTTGAGAACGCCTTTCAGTCCTACGAAGCGCATGCCGGGACGGCGGTTGCCGGCGGCGACGGGCGGCATCCGGCGTCACGCTATCAGCGCATGATCATACCGATGCTGATGCCCAATGCCGCGGCCGCGTGGGTAACGATCTTTTTTGGATTGACCGGCGGCAGTTTCACGATAAACGCGTCATGCGCTTCGGGAACCGCGGCGATCGGGGCGGCCTTCCAGCGCATCGCCCGCGGAGTGAATCAGTGTGCGGTATGCGGCGGCGTCGAGGCGCTTTCGGAGCGTTCGGGAGCGATCCTGCGCGGATTCGACATGCTCGGCGTGCTGACCCGCGCGCAGGACGGCGCGCCGCAACCCTTTTCCGCGGGCCGCAGCGGCTTTCTTTTTGCCGAGGGCGGCGGGTGCATCCTCATTCTCGAGGAGCTTACCCATGCTCTCAGGCGCAATGCACGCATCTATGCCGAAATAATCGACTATGCGGACACAAGCGACGCGTTCAACATCGTTCGGTGCGATCCCCGGGGAAACGGGATCGTTCGGCTGCTGCAACGGCTCTCAGCAGGGCGGACAATCGATTATCTCAATACCCACGGCACCGGAACGGAACTCAACGATGCGACTGAACGGGATGCCGTCCGCGCCGTTTTCGGAACCAGGGATTGTCAGCCGCTCCTCAATGCGACCAAAGGGCTCATCGGGCATACGCTCGGCGCAAGCGGCGCAATCGAGGCGGCGGTCTGCGCTCTCTCGATCCATCACGGTATGATTCACGGCAACCGATGCGACGAACCGTTTCCCGAACTCAACCTGCAGCGGAAAAGCCGGAAGGCCGCCATCGATTGCGCGGCATCCGTCTCATTCGGTTTCGGCGGCCACAATTGCGGACTGGCATTTGGAAAGTTCACCGACCGGCAATGAAGCAACGCATTTTCATCACCGGCGGCAGCGGCTTTACCGGATCGCATATCGTCCGTGAACTGGTGGCGAGCGGCATGGAAGTCGCCTGCCTGGTCCGGGAGAGAAGTTCCAGCGGGAACCTCGACGGTTTGCCGTTGACCGTTGTCCGCGGCGATATCACCGACGGGTGGCGGCTTGAGGCAATGCTCGCCGGATATCATGCCGTGGTTCACAACGCCGCATTGGTCAATGACTGGAGCGGCCGGGAGGAATTTTTCCGCGTCAATGTTGAAGGAACGATGGCAATAATGGATGCCTGCCGCATTGCCCGCATTCCGCAGGTGGTCATGACCGGCACCATCTCCTCCTACGGGGAAGCGCACTGCCTTAAGGTCAAGGACGAGACGTGGCGCGACCATTCGCATCATCCGTATCTTTTCGACCGGTGGTTCCCCTGCAGGATGAACCACTACCGCGATACGAAAGCGCAGGCAACGCGTATGGCGGCGGTATTCGCCCGGGAGCATCGAATGAACCTGACCATCCTCGAACCTGCATTTGTCTATGGGGAGCGGGAGTTCTCGACCGGTTTCTACGAATACGTGAAATCGGCCAGACAGGGTATACCCGCCGCACCCGGTTCGCGCCGCAACCGCTTTCCGGTTATTTACGCCGGTGATCTGGCCAGGGCGTACCGTGCCGCACTGCGGAAAAAACTGCCCGGTGTTCACCGGATCATCGTCGCCAATCCGTCAAACGAACGGATGGACCGGATACTTGCGCTCTACTGCCGCTGCGCCGGGGTGAGAAAACCCGTTCGTCTGCCGAAATGGACCGTCTACCTTCCGGCGACAGCGCTCGAGCTTCTTTACACGCTGCTTCGATGCAGGCATCCGCCCGTCATCACCCGCGGCAGAGTCGATATGTTTATCGATAATGTTGAATTTTCGGCTGAAAAAGCAAAACGGCTGCTCGGTTTTGTCGCAACGACCCCTCTGGAAGAGGGCATCCGACGGACCGTCGAATGGTATAAAGAAAACGGTTTCCTGTAAAAAGAGGTATTTATGGTACGCAACATTTACGGTTTTCGAAGGCGCCTGTTCAATCTGTACATTCGGATCGTTGTGTTTCTCTATATTTCGTCGATAACCATACGGGGAAAAATCGCGCTGCGCAATTACCGCCGGGTGCTCGGAAGGCTGGAATATTTTCTGCGGCGCATGCGGGAGAACAAATTCGTATCGATTGACGGAAGAGTCAGGATCGGGCTTTATATCCCGGGAGTGCCGTCAAACGCTTTCAAAGCCGCATGCGACAAATTCACGGTATTCAATGACAAGCTGCCCTGCACCACGGTGCTCGTATCGGTCACCTCGGCCTGCGTCTTCAAATGCCCACACTGCTATCAGAAACACGACCGCGGGAAAGACGTCGAGATCGGGAAACTTGTAGAAACCGTCAAGGCCATGCGGCGTCACGGGGTCGCATTCTTCAATATCGAGGGGGGCGAGCCGTTTCTGGCGTATGACCGGCTGCGCGCAGTATGCGAAGCGATCGGCGACCTCTCGGAAATATGGGTCAACTCCACCGGTTTCGGCATGAGCATTGAAAAACTCCGGGAATTGAAACGGCGCGGTGTAACGGCGATCATGTTTCCCCTGCATCACGGCACCCCGGAGGCGATGAACCGTTTCATGGATTCCGACAAGGCGTGGGACGCCATCCACCGAGGTATTGCCATGTGTCATGAAACAGGCATGCCCGCGGCGCTGAATATGTGCCTTTCGCGCGATCAGTTTTTTAACGGGGAATTCGAGGCATGCATGGAAGAGGCGAAGCGCCTGCAGGCGGCGATCATCCAGATTATTAAACCCAAACCGGCGGGCGGATGGCTTGACGGGGGTGCGCCGGACTTTTCCGATGAAGACCTGCGCCAGGTGCGGCAAAAGGTGCTCATGTACAATCATGATCCGCGACATCGCGACTATCCGGCCATATCGGCCCAGATCATGGAGGAGGATGCCGCGCTTTTCGGCTGCACCTGCGGCGGCACCGACCGTTACTACCTGAACGCAAAAGGGGACGTACAGCCGTGCGAATTCCTCAATATCTCATTCGGTAATATCAACGAAGAACCCTTCGACGTCATCTATTGCCGGATGCGCGAGGCATTCAGGGTCCCCCGCACCGCCTGGCTTTGTGAAAAATATGCCGGATCGATCGCCGCAACGTACCGCGACCGCGGGCTTGACGCTCTGCCGCTTACGAAGGAACTGTCGGAACAGCTTTCCGCAGGATGGGATCGGGGTGCACCCACCCCGTTATATGCCGTATTGGAAGGGAGAAAAACCGATCTCCGCGATCGGCGGACTGTTAATGGGAAGTGACGGGATTATCCTCAACCGGACGACCGTATGAATAACGAAGATCTGAAAAAACTGTACGCCTCACTGCAGACTGTTCCTGCGATCATCGGCCGCAGGAACTTCACCGATGCAGCCGTTATCGTTCCGCTTCTCGAAACCGGGGATGAATATCATCTCCTGTTTGAAAAACGGTCGCCGGACATCCCGCAGGGTTCCGAAATCTGCTTCCCCGGCGGAGAATTCGACGCCGCGAAAGACCGCTCCCTGCGCGATACCGCCCTGCGGGAGACGGCCGAGGAGCTTGGCATCGACCGGCGCCGTATCGAGGTTATCGGGGCGCTCGGAACGGTCCTTGCAATCCGCGGGATTGCCGTCGACTGCTTTCCCGCACTTATGCGGATTGGATCGCTTGACGAACTTTCCATTGACCGCGCCGAAGTGGAACGAGTGTTCACCCTGCCGGTATCGTGGTTCGGCACACACCCGCCGCGGCGCTACCCGCTTCGGGTGGAGATGCGGCCGCGGCTTGTCAATAAGGACGGCGGCATCACCACCCTCTTCCCCGCCCGGGAGCTCGGCCTGCCGGAGAAGTATCGGCGGTCGTGGCATGGAAAAGACCGGACGGTGCCGGTGTATCGGACGGAACAAGGACCGGTGTGGGGGATGACGGCGGAGATCGTGGAGGAACTGGTGCGGCGGTGGCGGGATAGGGCGTAAGTCCGCATGCCGCCCTAAACGTGCCGGGTATTCTTCTTTTGAGTCCCCCGTGCAGGGGGGGACGCGGATAGAGGGAGCGGCCGGGGGTGCTGATGTAAAGAGGAAAAGGAAGAACTCATTTCCTCTTTTCTTCGCCACGGAGACGGGGAAGGATGCAAATGAGAACGATTTTATCTCTTTACAGCATACGCATCTTTCGCGGCCCCAGTAAGTTCCGGAATTCCTGGGTCGGCGTATCTGTCAATTCCCACAAAACGCGCAATCAACATCTGCTGTCTCCATCAATCGGCACACAAATTGAAACCAACTCCTCGTTAGCACCATGATTGGTGCTAATTTTACCTTGTTTTCCCCATATGAAATATAGTGCTAACCCTCCTGAAACTCAGTTATCATCCAACTTTACTGCGTGACAACCGCCGATTTGGTAGTTATCACGAAACAGGTCGATTATTATAGGACCTCCTCTATAATCCGGCATGCCATTTCTGCTCTTGCCTGCCTTTTCCATGGAGACTTTCCTCATCCTCTCCCCCAGCCTTTTTAATAGATTCCTTATAATTTTTACATGCCGTATTACCATACCGATAGTTTATTTATCCATTGATAGTGTAAAAAGGGAATTTCAGCGGCTCTCAGTATGATGTTGTCCTTCGAAGGGGTTCCGGGGACAAGGGATGTGATTAATAGCCCAAAATATATGTAAAACTGATATGAGGCAAGAAAAAAGGTGGGGAGCCGCGGCAATCCGGCGATGGATGCCGCGGCCTTTTGGGGTGGGGGAGAGGGCTCCTGATTATAAAGCTGTTTTAACGGGTGAATTCAATCAAGGCTTTTTCCCGATTCACCATGAGAGAGTCGCAGTGTTGCGACTGTAACGGTTGCAATTCTGCGACTTTTGATATCCGGTAATCGAAGTCGATTTATATGGATAATCGGGAGTTGGGCGGGATCGAAAGATCATTGCACGAGCTTCGATGGTCATTGCACGTCTTCGTCGGTCTGCCCTGTACTCTATTTCACAATTTCACGATTTTCATTGTTCAAACATATGAAAAATTTAACGACTTCACTCCCTTCGATATTCAAATATCTAACTTAGATGCTCAAATATTTGTCTTCGATGCCCGTATATTGATTCTTGATGCCCGAATATCGATTCCGCGCCGGGGAAATTATTGTCTTAATGAAATAGCGGAGCGTATCTTAAGGGCGGAATAAACACGGGTAGCCGCGGTCATGAAACAAGCGGGGATGGGGGGCTGATATACTGCCCAACCAACAGTTTAACGCTGACGGCTTTGCCGCAGGTTAATCGGATCATTAGCGATATGATATTCACCGGCATTGACATTTTCTGCCATGTGATCGACAATCTCGGTGATGCGGGCGTGGTGTACCGCTTCGCGTCGGAAATGAAACTGGCGCACCCGGCGTGCGGGATACGGGTTTTCATCGATGATATGGCGGTTCTGACGAACATCGATCCGGCCATCATTGCCGGCAGCTTCATGCAGGAACATGGCGGTGTTATCTTCATCGATTCTACGATGCTTGACGCGGGAAAGGTTGAAACGCTCGGTTTCGCCGATGTCCTCATCGAAGCGTTCGGGTGCTACACGCCCGATTGTTATCTTGAAAAAGCGCTTTTCGCCTGCCCGCTGATCATCAACCTTGAATATCTCTCCGCGGAACCGTGGGTTGAGGGGTATCACCTGAAAGAGTCGTTGCTGCCGAAAGGTACGGCGAAGAAGTACTTCTTCATGCCCGGTTTTACGGAGTCAACGGGAGGGGTGATACTGAATTCCCGGGTGCAGCGGAGGAAAGGCGATATCGTTGCCGGGAGAATCGGCTTTCTGAATGAACTGCTGTCCCGGACCGGTATGGAAACACCCGTATTTGAAGGTCAGCTTATCGGTACGGTCTTCACCTACGAGCGGGGATTCGATACGTTGCTGGCAGAGTTGGAGCAACTCAACCGGGAGGTCCTGCTGTTCTGCTTCGGCCGGAAAAGCCGCGGCGGCATGGAGCATACGCTGACCCGGCTGGGGGCGTTGGGCGGACGGGAGCCCCTCCGGAAGCGGAAGAATATCAGCATCGTCTTCATGCCTTTCATCAGCCAGCAGGAGTATGATACCCTTCTCTGCTGCACTGATTTCAACATGGTCCGCGGCGAGGATTCCCTGGTGCAGGCCATCGGCGCGGGGATACCTTTTATCTGGAATGCCTACCTGCAGGACGAAAAATATCAGCATATTAAAGTGGAGGCATTCTGCGCGGCATTCCAACCGTATTTTGACGACGAAAAGGTTTTCGCAGCGTACCGTAAATTGATGCTGCAATTCAATGACGCCGCAATTGAATCCCCGGGCCGGACTACCGGTGAACAGTACCGTCTTTTTTTCCGGGATCTGGAGAAAATCGAGCATGCGACCTCGAAAATGTGTTATTTTATACGGCAAAATTGTAATCTGGTAGGCAAATTCAGTGATTTTATCCGTGAATTCAAAAGGCAATAAAAGGGGTATTGTTTTTCAGGCCA
The DNA here is from genome assembly GCA_016929415.1 of Chitinispirillaceae bacterium. Taxonomy (GTDB): domain Bacteria; phylum Fibrobacterota; class Chitinivibrionia; order Chitinivibrionales; family Chitinispirillaceae; genus JAFGNB01. The sequence goes on from JAFGIW010000158.1 coordinate 55,398, forward strand.
ATACATTCCTGAACGCCCGATACCTCATTCCTCCGCTTGAATAAGTTCCGTCTGATATTCTATCATTCTCAGTGATGAAGATCCGATATTTTTAAGAAGCGAATACCATAACCAACAATAAACATTTCAAGGAGTTTTCAATGAAAGAAGCACAGGACCTGCGGGCGGGAAATACCGTCAAAATGGGCAACGACCTGTTTATTATCCTGAAAGCGATTTACAACAAGGGATCGCGCGGGGCCTCGTCGGTTAAGATGAAGATGAAAAACCTCTCCACCGGCGGCGTTTCCGAAACAGTGTACCGGGCATCGGACAAATTCGACAACGTGGTTCTCGACCGCAGGAAGATGCAGTTTCTCTGCGAGAGTAACGGCTTTTATACCTTCATGGACAACGAAACCTACGAGCAGATGGACCTCACCAGGGAAGATCTCGGCGACGCCCTCAATTATCTCAAGGAGGAGATGGTGATCGATATCATCCTCCATGGCGAGAAAGCGGTGGGGGTGGAACTCCCGGTACATGTGGAACGCGATATCGTCTATACGGAGCCTGCGGTCAAGGGCGATACCAGCGGCAAGGTTCTCAAAGTCGCCAAACTCGATACGGGGCATGAAGTCAAGGTCCCGTTGTACTGTGTTATCGGCGATAAAATCAAGATTGACACAACGACGGATGCGTTTGTCGCGCGGGCGAATTGAAAAACCGCAGTAACCTCAAGGTGAGAGTGAAACAGCCGTGAGGTAAATACTCCTTCCCGGTACCTGCAATCGGCGGGTGTGCATAACCGCCACCTCATGTCCGGATATATTTTATTGACGTGTTTTCATGCCACAAAACGGGTAAATCTCTATGCGCCGGATAATGACAGTGGTAGTTCTTTCCAGCCTTCTCCATGCAGCTCCGCAGTCACTGCCGGGAAAGCTTGAAAAAGTCGCGGTGCTCAATCTTAAAAACACCGAAGGCATTTCGCGGGCTGAAGCCGAGCTGCTCTCCGACCGGTTGCGCAACGAGCTGTTTTCAACAGGCAGTGTCCAGGTCATGGAGCGCGACCAGATGCAGGCGGTGCTTGCCGAGCAGGGTTTCCAGCAATCAGGCGCGACCTGCTCCGACGAAGGCTGCATGGTGCAACTCGGAAAAATGCTGGGGGTAAAGCTTCTGATTTCCGGCTCGATCGGAAAACTCGGAAAATTGTATATGGTCAATGTAAAAAGCATCAATGTCGAAACCGCCCAGATCATGAAGGCCGTGTTCGAAGACATTCGCGGCGATATTGAAGATGTGGTTGCGGTAATCCCCGCCATAGCGCTCAAACTTACCTGTCGCGCTCCGGGAATGAACCGGAAGATCGCCTTCAAATCTTCGGAGAAGCGCGATACCGACGACCGTCCGGTGGAGAAAAAAGAGAGTGGGGACAAGCCCGCGGCCGCCGTTCCCCTTCCGTGCGACGGCTCGGTCTTTGTCGAACGGATTCGCCTGCCCGAAAGCGTTATCGGTTTTTCAATCACCCCTTCCGACGAACGCGACATCGACGACATGCTGGTCGATGCGTTTGAGGAATCGCTGGATAAAGAAATCATGAGCGTCACCCCCGGGCAGCTGGCGAATACCTCATGCAAAGCACTGACCGTCCGGGTGATTCCGAAAAGGTATGCTGTCGCAAAGGCAATCAGGGGTCAGTTCACCGGAACCATGAAAGTGGAGGTCGCTTTCTTCGCGTCGCCGGCGGAAAAACAGCCGCTTATCATTGTGGTAATTACGAAAACGGGCGATCGGCATTGGGGCGACCCGACGCCGCTTAAAAACGCCTTCGATGAAATCGCCGAGGCGATCGAGGAAGACCTTTATTCCAAAGTCAGGAAGACGCTTTCGAAGGCGGGGTTCTAGATGCTCACTCCGGTTCCGCGGAGCCCGTCTTGATAAACGGCGCAAGCTCCGGCGCGATCTTCACCAGCTCGCGGCAGGCCGCGTTTAAATGTTCGGCATAACGGAAGTGCGCTCCCAAGCCGGTGCGCAATTCGATTTCGTAGATGAACTTGTCAAGGTTGGTCGAGTGTTCGAAGCCGACCTGCGTTCCGAGGTGCAGCCCGTAAACGTATGCCGGCGCCGAAGCGTCGGATTGCATGAGCTTTCCAATGAAGATTCGTGCCTTGTCAAGAAGCGCCGCTGTTTGCGGATGGGTGATTCCGTCGGGAAGGTAGAACCCGACCGGGCGAAACGGGCTGAACCGGTAGCCGCTGCGGTGGCGATTGAGGTCGCGCAGTTCGGCGATCGCCATGTTGTTCCACGCCACGCGCACGAGCATTCGTTTAACGGCCGGACCCACGGTGCTGTAACGGTTTTCTTTCCCGTCAAAAGCCTGCGGAATCTCCTGGTGATCCGGCAGAAACGGCGGTATGCTGCGTTCGAGCCGGAGGTAGACTTCATCGCTGCACCGGTCGATCGGCAGGTCGTTTTTCCGCAATGAGGCGATTGCATGGTTGATCACCTGTACGGTTTGTCCGATGCTTGCCGAATCGGGATAACTGTGCCGCAGCAGTCGCGGGGTGAACTTCCGCAGTTCCCTGCGCAGTCCTTCCGCGCATGCACGGGCTTCGGGGAGCGGCAACGAGTCAAGCTGCTTGATGGTTTCGTTCCACACCCGGGCGGTCATGATACAGGCGGCGTTGGTCTTTGTCGCAAACGGGACGAAATAGCGCGCACGGTCGAGCGCATAATTTTTTCGCAGACGGTCACGCACCTTTTCATCGGCGCCCGGCGGCGGCCGGACTATTGACGGATCGGCTTTTGCCTTGGCATCGAGGCCCTCGAAGAGTTCCCGATAGCAGGAAAACGAGAGACGCATCAACTCCCGCCACTCCGCGGCGAGATGATCGGGGATACCGATTTCCGCGGGGTCGGGAAGCCGGGTCGCGTCGAGTTTAATGTACCGCGAGCTCGATTCCTGCCCGTCGCACAGCTGGGCCAGTTCGAAGATTTTACAGGCAATAAACATCGAACAGCCGTCGATGACCATGGGTATGCCGCCGGTCATCCCGGCGATGGAGGCGTGACCGTAATCGATGAAACGGAAGATGGCGTCAACCGATTGATCGGGATCTTTCCAGTCGATCGATCGAAGGATGGAGTCGATTCCTTTATTCGAGCGTGAATAGCGTGCCAGCGAACTTGCCAGCAGTTCGGGAGTTACCGCCGGGTTGTCTTGCGCGACGGGCGGCGGGCGGATGCCGAGTGCGGTGATCTTCATGGCTGGCTTTCGTGTCGTTTGAGGCCGGGAGTGTTCGGCGCGATTTCCGGCAATGCAAGCGCCGCAGGAATTGCCCGCGGCATCGCGATCGGTCGCTTAGTAACGGTAATGTTCCGGTTTAAAGGGACCGTTTACCGGAACGCCGAGGTAGTCGGCCTGTTTTTTTGACAATTTTGTCAGTTTGACGCCGAGTTTTTCGAGATGCAGCCGGGCGACCTCTTCATCGAGCTCCTTCGGGAGCCGGTAGACATCCACGTTATAGACATCGCGGTTTTTCCAGAGGTCGATCTGGGCGAGAGTCTGGTTGGTGAATGAGTTCGACATGACGAACGACGGATGTCCGGTCGCGCAGCCGAGGTTGACGAGCCGGCCCTCGGCGAGCATGTAGATCGCATGACCGTCGGGAAAAATAAATTTGTCAACCTGCGGTTTGATGGTGACCCTGGCGATTCCTTTAACTTTCTGGAGACGCGCGACCTCGATTTCACTGTCGAAATGGCCGATATTGCAGACAATGGCCTGATCCTTCATTTTTGCCATATGGTGGGCGGTGATGACGTCGACGTTGCCGGTGGTCGTGACGTAAATGTCCCCTCTCCCCAGTGTCTCTTCCACGGTGGTCACCTCATACCCCTCCATGGATGCCTGCAACGCGCAGATCGGGTCGATTTCAGTGACGATCACCCGTGCCCCGAACCCGCTCATCGACTGCGCGCAGCCCTTGCCGACGTCGCCGTACCCGCACACCACCACCACTTTGCCGGCGACCATGACGTCGGTGGCCCGCTTGATGCCGTCGGCGAGCGATTCGCGGCAGCCGTAAAGGTTGTCGAATTTTGATTTGGTAACCGAATCGTTCACATTGATCGCCGGCACCAACAGCCTTCCCCGTTCCTTCATCTGGTAGAGGCGGTGGACGCCGGTGGTGGTCTCTTCGGAGACCCCGCGCCACTCCTTGACCACCCTGCGCCAGTGCCGGGTATCTTTTTCGTAGACCGCGAGGAGCATTTTTTTCAGCGTCCGTTCATCCTCGCTTTCAGACCGCTTCCTCGCCCAGCCGTCGCCGTTTTCGAGTTCATATCCTTTGTGAATGACGAGCGTGGCGTCGCCTCCGTCATCGACGACCAGGTTGGGTCCCTTGCCGCCGGGAAAGGTGAGCGCCTGGAAGGTGCAGGCCCAGTAATCATCAAGCGACTCGCCTTTCCACGCAAACACCGGAATATTTTCTTTTGCGATGGCGGCTGCCGCATGATCCTGTGTCGAAAAAATATTACACGACGACCAGCGGACCTGAGCGCCGAGGGCGCTCAGCGTCTTGATGAGCACAGCCGTCTGGATGGTCATATGGAGGGAGCCGGTGATGCGCACCCCCGCGAGCGGTTTTTCCTTTGCGAATTTTGCACGGATTGCCATAAGTCCCGGCATCTCTTTTTCAGCCATGCCGAGTTCTTTACGCCCCCAGTCCGCCAAATTAAGATCGGCTACAATGTAAGGAAGTTCCGCCCAGAGATTTATATGTGGCGCCATCGGTTCCGCTCCTGCGTTGAAAGAATGAAAATAGACTACGTTCATGCATTAAAGTGTAAAATCTAAAAATACACTCCGGCTGCCCTGAATAACAGGGCCGCGCCTGTTCGGCTTTTGACCGGCCCGATCGTCAGTGGTATCGCTGTTCCATGGAACTTTTAACTTCGCTGTAAATTTCATGACGGATACCGTAGGGATTGTGGAGGATCTCTTTCATGTCATTAAGTGAAATATAGCGTGCATTGATAAACGGTCTGATCAGGCTGAGCGGGATATGGCTCGGATTCTTGAGCAGCGCGAGCGGCACGCCTGCATTGGCATTGCCGGTATAGAGCTCTTTTACGGAGGCAAGTTTCTGAAGCACGGCGAGCGATCTGCTGGTATGGGCGATCTGTTCGATAATTCCGGGCGTGCCGAAAACACGGGGGTTATCGAGAAGACGGAGGAGCAGCGCGTCATGGTGCATGCACCGTGCGACCAGTTCACGCGGCGACGGCTCAACCGCGTCGTCTTCTTTTTCCCGGGTGAGCATATCGGTGCCTATCCACGGGATGAAGGAATTGCCGCTGAAGGAGCCGGCCACAACGGTTCCCGACGAAACGATTCCACAATTGTCAAGAAAAAATTTAATAGTGTCGATTCTCCCGTCGATATCCATTCGAAAGCCGTCTGAGGTGCAGCTCTCCAGAGCATGACGGATCCAGGTAAGCGGCGGTGTGCCGGGTGCGTGAAGATGGCGCGACAGCGTAGCTACCGCTATCAAAGACCTCACCGGGATCAATCTGGTCCGTTGCAGCTGGAGCAGCTCGATAAGAGCGTTGGCCGGCGGCTCTTTTCCCGCTTTTTTTTTCCATTTTTCGAATGCATCGGTACGCATCGCATATTCAAAGGTGAGCACCGCCCGTCCGAGTTTGTCGTTGCGTCCTATGCGTTCGCCGATCTCCTTGAGGGAACAGGTCTGTTCGTCGCACACGGTCAGCAGCGGCAGCAGGCGCGCAATCGCCCGCATATCATAGGAATCGACATGGTCCGACAACCATTCGCCGCGTACTTTGAGAGCCATGGCTTCGGAGGTTATGAGCAGGGAGAGCGCGGCGGTTTCATTCTTTTCAAGCGTCTCGCCCTCGGAAAGCCGCCGGACCCATGTCGCCGCCGCCTGTGACGCATGAACGGTCTGATCGATTGTTGAAAGATGCAATCGCTGCCGGAGCGTATCGAGAACCGGTCGCTCGTTATTGCCGAGGGCATCCGGATCGCAGGCGCCCTTTGCCATCAGATGCCGGAGCTGACGCAATTGTACCGCCTGTTCCAATACATCGAAATCGGCCTTACTTATGTCAAGAAGACAGAAAAAAATATACTCCTGCTCTTTTCTCCCGGCGGTGCCGTTTACAAGCGATCTCACAAACTGCGGCGGCTCGAACCGCTCTTCGGTTTTGCGGACGAAGGAGGCGATTTTATTCGACCCTTCGGTGAACGGATCGGTCATGCAGAGCGTCTGCAGCAGAAGCGAAACCGGATTGAAAGCATTCATGGCACGGCGCTCATGGTCCTGGATGAAATCATTATTTAGGCCGGATTCGTTTTTTGATAATCACGACTCTGTTGACATCGGTAACGGATGCGTATGGAGCCTTTCAGCCTCTCTTTAATGGTATCATCACGGTCGTTGAGAAACAGGAGGGCTTAAGCGCGACATCCCCGGTCCTTTCACTCGCACGGGGGGGGCGCTTCGGATTGCGATTGAGGTTTCGTTTTTTTCTGTTCTTTTGACGGGTCATGCGCCATTGCATAGTAACCGGTAGTGACTTCGATCGGGCTTGTGTCAAGATCGAGATTAATAAGAATCTTCTCGAGGTCGATGGCGACTCCCGCGGTAGCGTTATTCTCCTTCAGGAGACGCGCCTGCTTTCTGATCTCGATAAAACGGTTCCGTAACTCCGCGGCTAGCTGGTTGCATTTATCGGAGAGTTCCTTCATTTCCTCTTTCTCACGGAAACGGAGCAGTGCGCTCATTTTCCCCATGCGAAGCAGGGAAGCCCATTGTTCAAGTTTATAAATGGGGACCGCGTATTTGCGTGACGAATAGAGACCGATACAGAAGGAAACAAAAACAGCCACCAGGGCGCTCACGAGAAGCGTTGGAAGAATTAGATATATTATGTGTTCCCTGTTTAAGTCCTGAGATAATTTATCGAGCTGGTAAACAATCACCGTCTGGTATTTCAGATAATAGACAAGGATAAGCGAACCTGATGAGACCAAGGTCGAAAGCAGGGCGGCGATAACGACTTTCGTAATAAGGCGTATCTGCAGTGATTTTTTGATGAAAAAATTAGCGATTGGTTTCCGATGTATTTTTTCTGACATTATTCCTCCCCGAAGTTGGAGAATATGCTGGTGTATGGATCTTCACAACCCGATGATTCCTATAGATGATATAATTCCGGCAGCAGGCATACAATGAGATTTATCAGAAATCGAACGGTTGCTTTAAAATCGGTTTTGCGGGAGGGGGTCTTTTTTTCCCGATACTACTGGCTGTCGTTTGAACGATTGTGTATTTTGAACAAATCACCGTCGGGGAAAACACTAAAGTGTTCGTTTGACCGGATCCGGCTTCGCGTGGAGGGAGCGGAGACGGGGTTATCCAAGGAGGAGTATGAAGCGAAGGACATTGGCATTTTCCCTGCTCTTATGTGCTGATTTTACTATGGCGGCGCGACCTGCCGTCGATACATTACTGTTCACGATTACCCTTAACAATGATACAACGAGTATTTATGGGTGTCGGTGGAACGATAAGGTCCGTTCGACACTCGCCGGTCCGGTTCTAATGGCCGGCAAGCACCTCCTGTTTTATTCGCAGAACGGATATGTGCTTTATAATGAAAATGGCAAACTGCTCGATTCGCATTCCTTGCTGCGCCTTAACGGCGCTTCGGCAAAAAAAGGTGAGGCTCCCCTGCTGCTGGCATATCCACTTGACAGCCTTACATTAATCTATTATAGGCCGGTAAAGGGAGGGACCGGACAGGAAGAAATTTACCTGAAAAAAATTTTCAAGAAGAACCTCAAGAGAGTTACCACCGAGACGTATGAAATCTACGGGCATATTACCAGCGGTCAACTGTTCAATCTCGCGGCCAACAGTATTACCGATGAGATGGGCAGCCGGAATTATCTTATCCCGCAACTGGTCGGTTACACCGCGCTTCAGGGCGGGACGCGGTGGTGGAGCATCGACCGCCTCTACTCGTTTACCTCGCCGCTGATTGTCGAGGACCAGGGTGAGTGCAATTCCTTTTTTCCCGGATTGAAATCCGATCAGAAATGTGAAGTGCAATCCCACCAGATTGAGCCGTTGGGCGTCTATCAGAAGCAGGGACGGTGGTACTATTTCGGGCTGGCCTCTTCGTTAGGGAATACCGAAGATGAGTACCATCAGATGCTGGTGCTCTGCGATCAGGGGGGGAATCTGCTTTACAGCAGTAAACTGCTCAAACAGGAGATCGCCGACGCCATCCTGCAGTATGTGGAGAAGACGAACACCAACTATACCGTGCGCAAAGCGGTGCGCCATGTATTCGTGCCGTCGATCGACCGCCGGGGGGACATCTGTTACGGGGTTATCGACTACGATAAAAAGAACATCGCCGTTTACCGGAGGATGTTTTTGCGCTATATCCGTGAGGAAGCGAAACGCATGCCGAAAAAGGTGTTCGAACGCGCGAACGAGCTTGCGTATACGCCACTTATGCTCGACTGCACCGAAGGTTCCGACAACGGGGTAATGCCCGAGATAACGATATTGACCGACGACGGGATCAAGGCGCTCAGTAAAAAATCACTCATAAGAAAAGGGTACTTCGTTACCGTGCACCGTATGGCGGACGAAGGGTTGAAAACGAAGCTGTCGCGAACGCAGGAGCGGCTGCCGGAGAATGTGAAGAAAGCGCAGCGTTCCCTCGTCGAGAAGGTTTCGGCATGGTGCCCCTTTTCCGTCGCGCTCAACCATGAAGGGAGGGGGAGGCTTAATTTCCTGCATTACGGGCCGGATGACGAGGTGCTTTCCGCTCGCGTGCTTTCGGTGACCGAATCGCTTGATGTCTTCGTCCGTGTGGATTGCGAAA
>JAFGIW010000159.1 GCA_016929415.1 Chitinispirillaceae bacterium
GAAATCGATTTCTCCTCGGCATGGCGCCAGCGGGGAAACGCGTTGATCATTGCGTTGACCCATTTATTCATTCCCATGGCGGTCGCCTTTATTACCAATTTCTTTTTGCCCGATTCCTACCTTGCCGACCCCGCCAGACGTGTTCTGTTTTCGCTGTTCATGGCAGTGGTAATGACTATCAGCGCCATGCCGGTGGCATCGAGAATCATGCACGATCTGAACATTCTGAAAACCGACCTCGGATTTCTGATCATGTCGGCTCTGGCGGTAAACGATATCGCGGGATGGGCGCTCTTTGCCATCATTCTCGGTCTCTTTCTGCAGGGATCGTTCAGCGCGGGAGCGGTGCTGACGGTTATGGCGGCGACGATCGGTTTTTCAGCGCTCGCGCTGACCGCCGGCCGGGCGGCTTCGGGTGCGGCGATCGACCGGTTCAAAAGGCTCGGCATGCCCGAACCGGGCACTTCCTTTACATTCGCCTGTCTTCTCGGGCTGCTTTTCGGCGCGTTTACCCAGAAAATCGGTATTCATGCGCTCTTCGGCTTCTTTATCGCCGGCATCGTGGTCGGCGAGGCGAAAAATCTCAGGGAAGAGACGCGGACGGTCATTTCACAGATGGTCCATTCGCTGTTCGTCCCGGTATTTTTTGTAAACATCGGCCTGAAAATCGACTTTTTCGCCAACTTCAACGCGCCGCTCGTCGCGCTCGTCACCCTCATCGGCATAGCGGGAAGGTTCTTCGGCGCCTGGGCGGGAGTATCGCTTGCCAGGGTCCCGAAGATAAATAAAACCCTCATCTCCATCGCGCACGCGCCCGGCGGCATGATGGAAATCGTGGTGGCCCTTCTGGCGTTTGAAAGCGGCCTCATCCTCCCGAACGTCTTCATCGCCATCGTTTGCAGCGCCGTTTTTTCGTCGATCCTTACCGGCCCGTGGATGCGCTGGGCGCTTAACCGGAGAAAGGACGTCGCCGTGCTGCGTTACCTGACCGCCGGAGGCGGCGCCCTGATGTTGACGACCGCTGACAAATCGGAAGCGATCGGCCGGATGGCCGCTGGGATCGCGCGGCTTGTAAAAAAAGGCGACGCGGCCGCCATGACCGCCGAACTCCTGAAAAGGGAAGAGGAGTACTCGACCGCCGTGGGCGAAGGAATCGCCATTCCTCATCTCCGCACGCCGGCCATAACCGATCCGGTCGTCCTGTTCGGATTGTCGCGCGGCGGCATCGACTGGAACGCTCCCGACGGCAAGCCGGTCCATTTCGTGTTTTTCCTGCTTTCCCCTTCGTCCGCCAACGATCTGCATGTGGAAATACTGTCGAAAACAGTGGAAATGCTGCAGGATAAGAACCGTCAGGCAAAGCTTCTGGCCGCTTCCGACGATGAAACCCTGGCGAAAACAGTGATGGCGGTGTTTGCGGCGAAATGAAAAAGGCAAGAGAAGACGACGCTCCCACCCTATAAGATCAAGTTGATCGGCACTACCTGACCATATCACCCATTTACCCCCAAATTATGCCCGACAATCAGATAGATGCCGATAAGGATCATTACCACCGCCGTGACTCTTCGGACCCAGAGTTCTATTACGGTCAGTTTTTTAAATGCCGCGCCGATCAGATGGGCGGTGAATGCCAGAATAACGGCAAATGCAATAACCGGTACCGCCGTTCCGATTCCGTAAAGAATTGACATGAGGACAGCGTTGTTTTTCAATGCCAGCGGAATAAGCGCCCCGAAGAAAAGCCCGGCCGAGACCGGACAAAAGGCAAGCGCGAAAATGATGCCGACCAGCCCCGCTCCCCAGACACCCATCCTGTCAACTTTCCCCTGGAGGTTGCCCCCCATGCCGCCGCCGAAGCTGAAGTTGAAGATGCCGAGCAGCAGAACTCCGACAACCACCAGCAGCGGCCCGATGGCGAGATTCATGTATTTCTGCAAGAACATCGAGACACCGGGGATCAACTGCATGCTCCGGGTGACCAAAACGGCCACGCCGACATAGGCAAGTGTACGGCCGAATGTGTAGAGCAGCCCGGCAAGCAGCACCAGACGGGGCTTTTCCACGCGGCGGCCGACATAAGAGATTGCCGCGATAGTGGTCGCAAGCGGACAGGGGCTGATGGAGGTCAGGATGCCGAGCCACAAGGCCGAACTGATTTCCAGCCATCCCCAGGTCACAGGCATTTCCCATCAAGGCAAGCCTTCACTTCGTCACGTATGTAGTGCCGGTATTTGCCCTCCTCATGAACGAGCTGCCATATTTTGTCGAGGTTCTTCCACGAAGACTCCCTGCCGTCTTTGACCATGGAAACAATCACCGATTTAGTATAAAGCTTGTAATCGTCACCGAAATGCTTGTTGCCCGGTTCTTCCACATTGACGGTTTTCCATTCGAGTTTTCCGTTTTCGATCATATCGGCAAAAGAGGCCTCGACTTCCGATTTCGTGTAGGTTTCGAGTTTGTAACAGGTCGGACAGCGCATAGTGCCGCGGAAGTAATAGACGATGATTTTTTGCTGCTGTTGATGCGCAGGGGGTGCGATAGTGGAATTGTCCGTTGCTTTGCCGGCGGGCGTGTCGACCGGTGTCGCGGTTTGCTGCGCGGCCACCGGCTTTGTGCCGGTGGATGCCTTTTTCTCCGAATCGGCGTTCTGACAGAAAAAGAAGATTCCCGCCGCCGTGACAACTGCAGTGCTGCTCATCAACAGGTTCGATGAAAAAAGAACGTTCCATTTCATGATCCTACCCCTATCATTTTGATGATTTCCCCGCCGTTCGGCACTCTCCCGACCACTTTTACCTCACCGTCGACCGCCAGCGCCGGGGTCATCATCACGCCGAACGCGAGAATGTCGTTGATGTCTTCCACTTTGGTAACCTCGGCGGCTATTCCGGCCTCATTGACCGCCTGCCTGGCTGTTTCGAACAGCTTTTTGCACTTCGGGCAGCCGGTTCCCAATATCTGAATTTTAATCATATACCACCTCCTATAAATTACCGTAAATCAATCCTGTAATTGTCGCCATCATCACCACCAGCGATATATAAGCCGCCGTCTTTTTCCACCCCATGACCGTATTGAGCACGAGGATGCTCTGAACCGAAAGCGACGGCCCCGCAAGCAGCAGTGCCAGGGCCGGGCCTTTTCCCATGCCGTTCGCAATGAGGCCCTGAAGGATCGGCACTTCGGTAAGGGTCGCAAAGTACATGAATGCACCGACTATTGACGCGAAAAAATTCGCGCCCAGCGAATTGCCGCCCACAAGCGAGGAAATCCACTTTGACGGGACTATGCCTTCATGCCCCACACGTCCGAGAAAAAACCCTGCTGCCAGCACGCCGAAGAGCAACAGAGGCATGATCTGCTTGATAAATCCCCATGTTTGAGAGAGCCAGTCCCCGGCTTCACCCTTGTCGGTTGTGGTGATGACGGCAAGTCCGAGTGACCCGACGGTAAAAGCGATGAGCGGCTCCCAGCGAAACACAATGGCAGCCGCGATGGTTGGAAGAGCGGCCATCGCCACTTTCAACCAGGGTATGCGAAGAATGAAAATCAAGGCAAGCGCGAAGCCAATGCCTAACAGTGAAGTGATGAACCATTTCGAACCGTAAATGGCGTACCAGAGCCCATTCTGTTCAAGGGGCTTGCCCCAGTTGGCAAATACGAGAATACCGATCATGGAAGAAAAGTAGAGTATGGTTTGCCACAATGGCCGTAAACCCTGTTGTTCAGGCATTGCCATCTGTGCCGCGGCTTTTTGGGCTTCTTCTTTCCTGAAGATTAATTGCATTATCAGGCCGATTATCACGCTGAAGCCTATAGCCCCAACCGCCCTTGCTATCCCCATTTCGACCCCGAGAATACGGGCTGTGAGCACGACGGCAAGGACGTTGATTGCCGGACCGGAGTAAAGAAACGCCGATGCCGGACCGATACCTGCGCCCATTTTGTAGATTCCGGCGAACAGCGGCAGCACCGTGCAGGAACAGACGGCAAGCACCGTCCCGGACACGGAAGCGACGCCGTAGGCCAGCACTTTATTCGCCTTGGCACCGAGATATTTCATCACCGATGCCTGGCTTACAAAAACGCCAATTGCGCCGGCGATGAAGAATGCCGGAACCAGGCAGAGGAGAACATGTTCCCGGGCGTACCATTTTACCAGTTGCAGAGCTTCAAAGATCGCGTTGTCGAACCGGCCCGTTCCCACCGGGAGAAAAAATATGCCAAGGAATACCGCAATAATCAGGGCAAGCGGCTTAAGCTCTTTTTTCCAGTCCATCGGGATTTATTCCTTTTTGGCCAAAGAACCAATAGAAGATTAAAAATAAACAATCAAGCAAAAACCATCTGCGATTCGACTTTTTTCTTCAGCACCTCGTTCACACAGGTAAAGAAATTAAGCACGCATTTCATTTTAAGTGAATAGTATATGCTGGTGCCGCGTTTTTCACAATCGACGATGCCAGCATTTTTCATGATCGACAGATGTTTGGAAACAGTGGAAGTATCCGCACCGACCATTTCGGTGAGTTCGCAGACGCATCGTTCCGCCCTTCCCAGCTCATGAACGATGAAAAGACGCGTGGGGTGGGAAAGCGCTTTCATGATCTGTGCCTGGGCTTCGAATCGGATCGAGTTGGATTTATCCATATATTCAGTCCTTTTTTTTTGATTACGATAGATACTGCCGATTTATTGGCTATTTGGTAATATAGCCAACAATATCGGAGTTCGCAATATTTTTCTTATAATAGGTGGGATTATAAAGATCTGATGTAAAAAAATCATCATGTATACTTCGTCAGCTACATGGAAGCGGGAAGAGGATAAATGAAACCGGCTGTTCTTCTTTGCCCTGCACCCCCTGTGGGCGGTTTACTTTTCGATCGTCCCCCTGCAGGGGGACGGAAAGGTGACGGAAGCGAGAGGGGCGGTAGTCCAAGAGGAAAAGAATGCCGCAGATAATTTTATTGTCAATTTGAAAAAAATTCCCCGTATTGGACTGTTTATGGGGCTGAAGGCCTCTGTTTCGCCTGCCTTAGCCGAAGCCACAACGAAGGCAGGCGTGATCCCCGGGCAACAATGGTGGCGGTCGTTTCGGCTACGCTCAACGACCGGTGGCTGAGCGTAGTCGAAGCCACCCGGCGGGGGGGGGCACGCACGAGAAGAGTTGTAATTACAGTCCGGCAATAATCAATCAGAAAAAAGGAAAGTTGATAATTCAGCTGCGATTTCTTCTCCTGACTCCTATTCCCCCCCCCTCCCCCGTCAGCAGCCCCTCGTCGATCACATTCTTTTCCTCGATACGCTGCAGAAACTTCAGGTATGGTTCATAGGATCGCGCGTATTTCCCGATGATGAAATGAGATGCCCCTTTTATAAAGATGTCGTTGAAGCTGTAGGTGAAGACACGGCCGAAATTCCAGGTGAGGGCATCGACGAAAATGTCGATCAGCAGGCGAAGGGTATCGATAGTCAATCTCCCCAGTGAATAGAAACGTTCATACGCCCGCAGCGTCTCCCGCTGCAGCGTTGACGGCGACATGGTTGCCGGCCGGAATACGGGAAACATGGCGTTGTAATAGTCCCATCGTTTGTGGATCAGGCGGTTCTGCGCCACGATCGATTCGTAGTACTGGGTCCCCGGAAAGGGAGTGAGGATCATGAACTGTACCGTATCGATATGGTGCCGGATGGCAAAATCGACCGTCGCCTGCATTGATTCCGGCGTATCATGATCTTCCCCGAAGATGAACATGCCGTGAATGCTGATTCCCCGCCGTCGTATCGTCGCGATCGCCTTTTCGATGTCGTTTCTGGTCTGTGATTTGTGCATTGCGGCGAGGGTGTCGTTGTCGATCGACTCGAAACCGATAAAAAAGATGCGGCACCCCGCCGCCTCCATCAGTTGCAGCAGTTCGGGATCATCTGCAATGTCCGACCGTACCTGTGTCGTCCAGTTGATATCGAGTTCCGATTCGATGAGAAGATCGCAGAATTCCCTGACGCGTTTACGGTTGGCGGTGAAGTTGTCATCGTAGAAAAAGAACCAACGGGTCCGGAAAAACCGCATCGCATGTCGTATTTCCTTCATGATTCTTTCCGGCGATTGCATGCGGAACCGTTTACCGAAGATCTTCGTGACGGTGCAGAAGTTGCAGTCGAACGGGCAGCCCCGCGAGGTCATGATCGGAACGGTGGTAACGGCCTCCATTCCTTCGAGCAGGGAGTAATTAACAGAAGGGAGATCGTTCATATCATGCACTGCGATGCCCCGGACGATCTTGTCGGTAATCCTGCCTTCGATCAGATCGACGATGATTGATTCCGCTTCACCGTAGATGATGTGGTCCGCCACCCCTTCGAAAGTTTCGGGGCAGAGCGAGGCGTGGATGCCGCCGAAGATGATCGTGGCGTCGGGATAGATGCGTTTTATCT
Source organism: Chitinispirillaceae bacterium (assembly GCA_016929415.1). GTDB lineage: Bacteria > Fibrobacterota > Chitinivibrionia > Chitinivibrionales > Chitinispirillaceae > JAFGNB01. The sequence goes on from JAFGIW010000159.1 coordinate 6,445, forward strand.
CCTGTGCAAGCAGACGTCCGCGGTTGGCGCTGACCGTAAGCGCGCTGATGCAGTAGACATCGGCCTTGATGTCGAACGGGTCGATTTTTTCCCCAATGATATTTTCGCAGTATATACGAACCGTATGTCCCGCATTATGGAGGATCGTGCCGAGGTAGAGGGGCCCCATCAGCGGAAAACGCATATAATTTTCAAACACATTCGCCTGAGTTCCGGCCGGTTCGATAAAGGCGACGGATCGTTTGTTCATCAGGAACGCCTCACTTTATCGAAGACAAGCATGCTGCATCCCGCAAGGATGAAGATCGACCACCAAAGCTTATGGCTGAGGCTGAATACCATGAAAAAAACGGTCCCCAGCGAGATGAAGAGCAGGCCGGTAAGGAGTATGGCCGGACGGCGGTTACCGAAAATAAAGCCGAAGATCATGGCAATCCCTAACAGGATGATGAAAGCGGGCCAGAAAGAGGCAAGAACGCTCCATGAGGTGAAATTGCAATAGAGTGCCAGTCCGCTGAATCCGATAATGAAGGAACCGACACCGATGTAGGCTGATTCGCGGCGTGAACGCTGGAGATAGATGCCGATAAAACCGATGCCGAGAATTGTACAGAGAAGCGGCCATAACTTGTATAAAACCGACAGGTCGGCCATTGTGTCGATTGCCAGCACCGTTCCGATGCCTGCAAGTAAAATACCGAGTCTCCCATAGCTGCTGATCGTTTTTCTACCGGATTTTATAGCGGTCATTCGGATTTCCTTCCATGAAATAGTCGTAACCCTTATTGTGTTAAAATCAATCTTTCCCCGCTTTCGATTCAAATAAATTATACTTTAATGAGCGATCCGGAGCTCATTCCGTGTCATAAAGAGTGAGAATGATATGAGCCAGTCTGAAATCGACAGACTCTACCGAACGTATGGTTTTATCATCTATGGCCGGTGCATCCGACTGCTGGGGAGCAGGGACGAAGCGCGCGATGCCATGCAGGTGGTTTTTATGAAGCTGTTGCAGGCGTATGATACCATTCAGGAAAAAGAAAAAGTGGTTCCCTGGATTTTCAGGACCGCGCAGAACCACTGTTTCAACCTCCTGCGCGACCGGAAGAAGTTCGTCCGGGAAATTCAGCCGGATGATTGCGTCGACTCCCGAAGTGATGGAGATCGAATAGCAAAAAGAGATCTGATCGAACGGATCATGAAACGGTTCAACAACGATATACGCGATGCGGTGTACTATACCTATGTCGAGGAGTTCGATCAACGCGAGATTCAGAAGTTGACGGGGCAGTCGCCCGCGACGATACGTCGCAATCTAAAACGGTTCAGGGACGCGCTGCCCGTTGCACTGAAAAGGCTGGGTCTGGATGGCGTGTGAAAAATATGACAAGTTGACGTTGTTCAGTTTTGTTACCGGGGATCTTTCCGGCGAAAAGCGGCTGGAAATGGAATCGCACCTGCGGCGATGCGTCTCCTGTGCCGGTTTTGTAAAACAGGCGGTAGCCGAACGCGCGGAGTTTCTCGAGGCGTTTCCCGTCATCGATGTCGTACCTGTAAAGAGTCTCCGGTTTCTCCGTTTCACGCCGATGCGCACCGCCCTGGCCCTCGCCGCGGGGCTTGTTCTTGCGGTGGGCGCCGGTTCGCTGCTGGTCAATCGCTCCGGCGAAGCGTACCGGACCAAGGGCGGCGTCGCGTTGAACCTTTTCGCGCAGGACACCGCCGGCAGTCCGGTCGTGCGCAGGGAACCGGTGTTTACGCCGGGAGAACGGATACAGTTTACCTATTCATGCGGCAACGAGCGGTACTTCATCCTTGCAAGTATCGACGATACGGGCAGGATTTCGGTATTCTACCCTGCCGAGGGCGACAACTCGATGCTGCTCGAGCCGGGGCGCGATCTGCCGCTTCCCAACAGCATTGTGCTTGATGAATATATCGGAAAGGAGCTGTATATTGCAGTCTTCTCGGCGCGTCCGCTTCAGGTTGCCGCGGTGGTTGACAAGATACAGAGAGCTCTCACGGTGCAACCGGATCTTTGTAAAACGGTACTGAAGATCGAAAATGCAGCGATCAGGTCGATACTCCTGACGAAAAGGGAGCATCAGCGATGAACAGCCGCGGCACGTTACTTTTTATACTGTTGCTGGCTGGCGTAACGTCCGCGGCCCGATTCGCTCTTCTCATTGGAAATGCTCACGGGGGAAGCGACGTGGTTACCCTGAAATTCGTCGATAATGATCTCAAGGCGATCCGCTCGACACTGAGCGGCTACTGCGGATTCAGCAGAGAGAACATCATCAGTATTACCGGAAAAGGTCCGGCCGAGGTCGATGAAGCGCTCGACCGTCTGCGGTGCGTGCTGCCTGAAGGCGAGGAGAACCTTCTGCTCCTGTATTACACGGGTCATGCCGATCAGGAAAATCTGAAAATGGGGGAGACCCGGTTTCCCATCACCGAAATGAAGAGCCGGTTCAGCGCCTTTCCCGCCTCCATCCGCATCGGCATTTTCGACGCCTGCCAGAGCGGGAGTTTTACCCGGCTCAAGGGCGGCAAGCTCGCGGAACCCTTTTTATTCAAGGACATGGAGAAGATAAAGGGGGAAGTGATTCTGAGCTCCAGTTCGCCCACCGAAAACGCGCAGGAGTCCGACCTGTACGGCAATTCGATCTTCACGTTTCATTTTGTCAATGCCCTCCGGGGAAGCGGCGACCTTTCGGGCGACGGGAAGGTGACCCTGTCCGAAGCGTATCAGTACACATACAACCGGACGGTTTCGAGCACGGCGCGCACCTGGGGCGGCGTCCAGCACCCGAGCTACCAGTTCCGCATTCAGGGAGAGGGCGATGTGGTGCTCGCCGATCTGACCGTCGGCACCATGGGGGTCCTGCTCGAAGGGAGTGTCGCCGGCGACGTGGCGATGTTCGATTCGTCCAACAATATTGTTGCCGATTGCGCAAAAGAACAGGGTTCGAGGATGATCATCGCGCTCAATCCCGGAACCTATCAGATTGTCGTCGGCACCAGCGACAGCCGGAAGTGGAAAACGACGGTTGCCGTCCGTGAGAAAGAACTGGTTACGGTGCAGATGAAACAGTTTCAGAAGATCGATCCGGAACGGACGCTGCATAAAGGGAAAACGGACGAGCGTTTTCGCATCGGCGTTGCCGTTGTCGGAGTATACGGCCGGTTCGATTTATGGTCGTACGCCGCGGATTTGCGCAGTGCGTTTGCAGGGTTCAACCGGTTCGGCATTGCACCGGTCTTCATCAACGATATGAATGGTCCGTTCGGCGGGATCGGACTGCGCATCAGGGTGCGTGAGTGTTATATCGGATCATTCGGTTATTCATGGCTGAGTCGGGAGCGACGGGGGCACTATTCCGGATCGTTCAGCACGGATGGCGGCGACCGGGACTACGGGGCCACCCTCGATAACGATGAGCGGTTTGCTTTAGGAATCTTCGAGTGGGGAACGGGGTATCATTTCACGCAAAGGTATGTGCGCGGTTTAGTGCTGCAGGTCGGGATGAATTGCTACCGCGTCGATTTGTCGATGGAATCGGCGTTCGCCGATGAGCTTTATGATATGACAAGCAGTGTCGACTACCGTGACGGGGGTCTGTTGTGGTTGCCATGGATCGGCGGGGGGTATTCATATACATTCGCCCGGAATTTCGAAGTGGCGTTTTTTGCGCGGTATCGCTATCAGCGAGAGCCGAAGCAACTCGGTCCCGGTATTTTCGAAAATCTGTTCGGGAACGAGCCGTCCGATGATCACCGGAAGCTCAGTTATAATTTCCGCGGTATTGACGTGTCGCTGGCGGTGTCGGTAAATCTTATTTGGAGAGGGGACGGGGAATGAAGCTGCGGAGATGCATCGTCCTGGAGATAATACTAGTAGGTATTTTACTATCAATACTGCAATGTGCTATGCGGGATATGGCGGCGGGGAGTGAGGTCCCCTCAGACCATCCCATCCCGACAACGGCAAGCATCCTGCCGCTTCAGGCGGACAACCGGTGGATCTACCGGTACAGCACCTTCGACAGCACCGGCAGCCTGCAACCCTTTCCCGACCGCGATCTGAAGCTGGCTATTACGGGGATGTACCGTCTTGGTGAGGGCGGAGAGCTTGTTCCGATAACCCGGTACGAATACTATGATTCCGCTGACCAATATTTCTACCGCTACGAATGGGAATCGCTCGACAGCGGCTACCTTGTCTGTCATCGGGGAACGGGGGAAGTCAACGCGCGGGGCCTCTATATCGCCGGAACCTTTGTCCGTGAGCAGACCGTCCTGTTCGATACGGCGCGGTTGTGGTTCGCCTATCCGGGGGGTGAAGTCACCTTGTGGACAATCGATCTCCCCGGCGGCGACACCGTTGCCTCGACCATAGAATGCGCGTCGAAGACAGATGCCGCCTGGTTCAGCCGGTCGGATTCACAAGAGCCGTCGCCGCTGGTATTTCTTGACTCATGCTACCTCTACCGGGAAAAGATAGGTGAGGATGTCTATTACCACTGTTTCCATCCCGCTCATGGAAAAGTGAGCATGCGGCATTATTATAAGGGAGTATTGCGGGAAAGTTATGTGCTGATTTCGGAAACGCTCTGTCCGTAAGATAGCGTCGGTTGTTGAAGGGAAGGATTCGCGCGAGGGAGGCGCCATAATGATGGTATTGTCTGAATAAATCTAACGAAAGGAGTGACTATGGTGGTGAAAATCGCCTCATACCTTATGGAATGCTTTGCGGTTGCGCTGACGGGAAGGATGCCGATGAGATGGGCGCCGTGCAGACGGTCACCGCATGCAATGAGATCATTCCGGTCGCATCGGATGAATCGCAGCCGGAAGGTGGCGGTGATGGGTATTTGACGGTAAATATGCGATACAAATTACCCGGTGTTATTCTTGGCGACCTTGGCGGGCTTTGCGAGAAAAAAAACCAAAGGGACCGGTAGAGTAAAGCTGCTTATAATTCAGCATGATCATCCTGTGTTGCCTCGGGGTGCGCAAACCGGAGGGCTTCCCCATTTTTTTAATTTGGCAAACAACCGTATTTTATTATTTTATAATTTGCCTTACAGGTTACTTTAAAATCACTTCGAACGGGGACATCGCTGATGATAAGTGAAGATGCTCTGAATATCCGGTACAGTCTGTCGAAAAAGGGTTTCAGGGTGAGGATAAATTCACACAGCTATGCCATCCGCTATCCTCCTTCGGTATGGAATGCGTTCCCGCCGAAAATAAAAAAAATAATTGTTGAAAATTTCGTCTATTTATCGACGTATACCCTTCCCGTGATCTTGAACAAGCGGAAAACGTTTTTCGACCTGAGTTCTCCTATACTCGTTTCATTCTTCTTAAAACCGATATTAAGTTATATCCCCGCATGCGCGGATGAACACAATCTGGATACGTTTTCCTTGTTGAAAAGATTCATCAACTCGGTATACGATTTTAAATCATACAATTTCAAGCTGGTCGATTATCGTCCCAAGGCCAACAACCGGTCTGTAAATCTATTTACATTCGGTAAGGACAGCCTTCTCGGTTACGCCATCGCCGAAGAAATAGGACTGAACCCCGTGCTTGTTTACGTGGAAGAACCCGACGTCAGCTATATCGATGAAAAGACAGGCAAAAAACAGCATACCTATGAAAACAAGCACAAGGATATCCTGATACGGGATTTCAGCGAAGAGTTCAGGAAACCCATTTATAAGGTGAAGCACGGTCTAAGCGCAACACGGCACCCGACCCACTTCGGTATCGAAGAGGCAGATCTTCCCTACGGATCTCAGCTTACGGAGTACGCTCTTCTTGCTTTGCCGTTTACTCATTTTTTTAAAGCGCGGTATATCGTTTACGGTAATGAGGCGAGCTGCTCAAACACCTATCTCAACAAGGATGGGCTTCTTACCAATCCGGTTTTTGACCAGTCCGGAGAATGGGTGGTTGAAATCAGTAAGATGCTCAAATTGATCAGCCAGAAGATCGGTGCGGTCTCCCTTATTGAACCGATACATGAAATTGCAATTA
>JAFGIW010000160.1 GCA_016929415.1 Chitinispirillaceae bacterium
CCCTTCGAAGACAAGCACAGCTATACAAAAGAGTATATTCTCGACCGCATCTGCATGATGATGGGCGGGCGCATGGCCGAACGGATCGTTTTCAACCATCAGACCACCGGCGCCGCCAGCGATATCAAGCTGGCGACCGATCTGGTGCGCAAGCTCATCTGCGACTACGGCATGACCGAAGAACTCGGGCCGCTGAGCTACGGCGACAAGGATGAACAGATTTTTCTGGGCAGGGAGATCGCCCGCCATCGCGATTACTCAGATCAGACGGCCGAAACGATCGACCGGCTGATGCGCCGGATAATCGAAGAACAGGGCGCGCGCGCGCGCACCATTCTCACCGGGCACCGCGATCAGCTGGAGCTGCTGGCAAACGCGCTGCTCGAGCACGAGATGCTCGACCGGGAAGAGATCATGAAGGTGATCGCCGGCGCCACACTTTCTTCAGTCAAGAAGACGCGGAGCGCCGTGAGGCTTCCCGAAGACGGTGCCGCGCCGCCTGAAGTGGCGGCTGTCGGGGGGGGTGCGGGCGAAGCTCCGGAACAACAGAAGGTGTAGGAAACTCCTGAATTCTCACTCCTGACTTCCATCTTACAATATTATGTCCTACCCGAGCGCATTCCTAGAGCAAAGAGACAGACGTTTCTCCCTTATGGGCATCGTCAACGTGACTCCCGATTCGTTTTATGACGGCGGTCGCTATCATACGGTTGATGCCGCGATAGCGCATGCCCGCATGCTGCAGGATGAGGGAGCGGACATCATCGATATCGGCGGCGCCTCAAGCAGGCCGGGCGCCGGTGTCGTTGCTCCTGAAGAGGAGGCGGGAAGGGTGTTGCCGGTAATCGAGGCCGTTGCGGGATTTTTCAGGGGACCGGTCAGCGTTGATACCGCCTGGAGTGCGGTGGCGCGTGCGGCGCTCGATGCGGGCGCACAATGGATCAATGATATCAGCGCCGGCAGATTTGACGCGGGGATGATACCGCTTGTCGCACGTGCCCGGTGTAAGATCATAGTGATGCACAGCAGGGGAACGCCGCAGACCATGCAGGACGACCCGCGGTTCGACGATGTCGTTGCCGACGTGGCGCGCGAGCTTGGTGAATCGGTCGATCTCTTCAAACGGGGCGGCGTCGACAGGGAACAGGTGCTCATCGATCCGGGAATCGGGTTCGCGAAAACGGCCGCCCATTCGATCGAACTCATCAAGGGGCTCGACCGGATCGTGGCGCTCGGGTATCCGGTGGTGATCGGGACGTCGCGCAAATCGTTTATCGGCAGACTGACCGGCCGTGAAGCGCCGGAGCGGTTGTATGGAACGCTCGGGAGCGTCGCCGCGGCATACTTATGCGGTGTCTCGATATTCAGGGTTCATGATGTGGCGGAAACGGGGGATTTTCTCAAAGTGTTGACCGAATGTACGGCGCACAACCGGGCGGGTGGTGATGGAGCGTGAGCCCAACGGGCCCGGCCGCAACCGGGAGACTTCGCGCGGGAAGCGGCGGGTGATGATCCTCGTGCTCCTGTTGCTTTTTATTCTGCTCCTGCTGCTTTTTCTGCGGAAGAGGAGGGCGCCCTCCCTGCCGGTTGCCGCGGAGAATGCGGCGCCCGCCGTCGTGACGGTTGACACACAGCAGTTACCCGGTCGCACCGCGGCGCCGGTCGACTCGGTCGTGGCCGCGGATACCGTGAGGGAAACTGTTGCACGAAAAGCGACAACGCCGCCCCGACGGCACGTGCGCCCCGACACGACGGCATCGAGCGATACGGTTCCGGCGGCGGACACGACGTCGCCGCCGGATTCGGCCTCCGCGGATACCGCGCCGCCGCGGGAGCAGTGCGGCAACGATACCATGCCGCTGTGGGTCTATCCGGACCCGTCGGGAGGGCTTCACTACCGGGAAGTGCGGGTGCGGTTCGTCGGCAACCGGCCGGCGACGATCCATTACCGTTTCAAGGACGATACGGCATGGACCTGTTTCGGCGAAACGCCGGTAACCATCACGGCATCCACCACGCTGTACTTCGATGCTATCGACACCTGCGGCAATGTGATGGAACGGAGGGCGGAGTATTACGAAATTGAAACGGCCCGCACGAAATCGCCCTGCCATCCCGATATGGAGCAGGTAAAAGTGGGAAACATGGATTTCTGCATCGACCGCTACGAGTGGCCCAACCGCAGGGGCGCGCTGCCCCGATCGTACATCTCGCGCTATCAGGCCGCGGATTCCTGTGCCACAGTGGGCAAACGGTTGTGCACCGCCGAGGAGTGGATGGTCGCCTGCGCGGGCCCCTATACCTGGAAATACCCCTACGGACAGCGTTACGAACCATACGGGTGCGTCACCCACGACACGATGGCGGCGCCTTCGGGGAGCAAGCCGGAGTGTCGTACCTTTTTCGGGGCTTTCGACATGTCGGGCAATCTGCTCGAGTGGACCGATACCCGGGCAATCGAGAACGGTTCGTTCTCCTATGTCATGGGTGGATTCTGGGAGAGCGGCCCCAAAAGCGCCTGCCGGGACAAACGTTACAGCTACTATCCGCAGAACCGTCATAATCCCGTCGGTTTTCGCTGCTGCCGGGACATCAGGAAACCTTCCGGAGCGACCGAAGGGGGCAAACAATAAGTGCGTATCCGTGCACTGCTGCTTCGTATCGGCGTTCTTCTCGCCTTCGCGCCGGTCTTCTGCCTCGGGCAGGGGCTGCGCGTCGAGCCGCCCTGGATCACCGGTTTTCATCCGCTCGACGAGGCCCCGTACGAACCCTCTCCGCTTAACGCGCGAAAAGCGGTCATTCTGAAGCTTGAAACGAAAATGTTTCACGACACGGCGCAGATCGATTTCGAGAAACGCCAGATCACCTTCCGCCGCGTCGAGGCGCTGGGGTACACCATGTGGGAGTACCATTTCGGCGAGCTGAGCGACTATCTCGCCTCGCGGAGAAACTATGCGTTCAATCAATCATGGCGCAAGGGAATGACGGCCCTGCAGCCCGGGGAGTCCGCGGCCGGCCGCCAGGGGCTGAAACTTGAGTGGGAACTGCCGGTGCAGTACCCGACCTGGGCGCAGCGGGTGCTCGGCAAGGAGCCGCCGAAATTGACAATTGATGGTTTCCTGGAGATTTCCTTCGGATTCGAGAACACGCAGTACGAACAGAAGATCGGCGCCGAGCAGAACCGGCCGACCAATGCCCCCGTTTTCGATCTCAATTATTCATTCACCATCACCGGCAGCGTCGGCCGGCTCATCAGCGTCAATATCCGCGCCGACAAGGAGCAGAATTTCGACATCTCCGACAACCTCAAGAATTTCAAGGTCGAGTACAAGGAGGCGACGCCCGGCGAACTGGAGGACGAGATCATCCAGGAGGTCATTGTCGGGTACACCGGCTTCAGCATGCCCGGAACGAACCTCTCCGGCTATTCCGAGAGTCACGAGGGTCTTTTCGGCATCAAGATCCGGTCGCGGCTGGGGCCCCTGGAGCTGACCGCCATCGCCAGCACCGAACAGGGACAGTCGAACAAAAAGACCTATTCCAGCTCGGGCGGAAGCGGCGATGTGCCGACCATAGAAGCGAGAAAATTCCAGAATGACCGGTATTTCTTTCTGGATAATACATACCGGCGGTATTACATTCAGAAGTACGCGCCGGAGGGCCTCAATCCCACGGCGCCGCCCAAGGTAAAAAACCTGTCGGTGTGGCGGAGTTTCGACGGCTGGAACACGGACAAGAAATCGCATATAAGGAAGGTTAAGGTCGATGCCATCGACCAGACCTATCCTTACGAACGGCTCGAGCGCGACAAACACTATTACCTTGACGATGCGGAAGGATGGATCAGGTTCGACGATACCATATCGTTCCGTGATGATCAGCAGGTGGCCATCTTCATGCGGACCGAGGATACGACACAGTTTCCGCACTTGCAAAAGGGGGGGATGAAAGATACTACCTTGACCGATTCGATTACGGGTGCTACGGTGCTTGATACCATCTGGACGCTCTGGACCCTGCGGCCGATGCCGTCGCAGATCAATTCGGCCGAAGACGACACCTCGCGGTTCTATCTTATGTGGCGTCACGCCTACGGACCCGGCGATTTCTCCGATCCCGCCTCATTCACGCTTGCGGTAAAAAGGATAGGCAAGGATGGCAAAGGGTCAATCGAGCAGGTAGGCACCACTTATTTCTCCGAAATCCTGGGGATCGCCGATAACAACAACAAGCCCTATATCGCGAACACGCAGATCTTCAACAAGCAATTCAATGATCTGATCTTCCCTCCGTTCGATACCTCCTGGAATGGTCTCGATGTGTTCGACAATCCTGCACTCGATGCTGTACCTGGCGATGAAAAACACCGCGATCCGACCATTTATCGCTATTCTAAATCTCGCATGGAAGATAAAATCAGCGAAGGCTATCAAGATATTTTCGAAATCGCCATGTCCGGTTCGCGCAAAAAAACCACTTTCGACGATCTGGGGTGGGGGATCATGAAGGAAACCGAGATAGTCAAGGGTGACGGGGTCACGCTCAAACGTGACGAGGATTACACGATCAACTATGACATGGGTATCGTCGACCTGATCTCCGCGAAGGCGAAGGCCTGCGCCAAGATCGACATCGAATTCCAGAGCGAGGCGCTGTTCGTACCGGAACGGAAGATGTTTCTCGGGTCGCACGGCAAGGTCGACCTCCCCTTTCTTTCCGGCAAGTCGTACGCGGGCGCCAGCGTCCTCTTCCAGAGTACCCAGACCAACGAAGATATTCCGCGGCTCGACCAGGAGCCCTACAACAAACTGCTGCTCGACGTCAACACCCACATCGAATTCGAACCGCAGTGGATGACCGGGCTCGTCAACGCGCTGCCGCTGGTGAAAACGCAGGCTCCCTCCTCGGTGACGCTGGACCTTGAATTCGCCCACAGCAGGGTCAACCCCAACAAGAACGGGAGCGCCTACATCGACGATTTCGAGGACAGCAAGCAGTC